>NZ_JAQFWV010000043.1:0-27462 GCF_056175805.1 Halohasta sp. A2
GGCGACGTGGAAACGACGAGGCCTCGATCCACCAGAACAGCTTCAGTCGATCCTCGGTGGGAGAGAACTTCGATAAGAACGAGAGGCATCACTGAGCGGTGTATCTTGGTCTTGCTATCCAACTACTAAAACAGATGCTACATGTGCGCATAATTAAAGGAATAAGTTGAACCTATAAGACAGTAACCAACACTGAATTACAAATGAAGCTCAATATTAAAATGAACGGCTCTGGTGAATCGCCAGACGGCGGTTGATTGCACGGTTTCACCGCTCGCTTGATGTTGTAGACCGCACACATCAGCACGATCTCACGAAATTCACGGTACCACGTTCGCGCACGGCGTTGCCGAGCGTGCGCTTGATTACTGAGAAGACGGTCTCAGATAGTGCTCGTTGGCCGTAGAGAGCCTCATCGATCCGCGCGTTGTGCGCGTGATCGATAGGGCGGAACTCACGATGCTTGATTAACGGCCTCACGCCTTCGTCCCTCAACTTCTCCCGTAACTGCTGGCAATCACAGCCTTTGTCGGCGGCGAGGCTGCGCAACTCGCCTGCGTTGCGGCAGGCGAGTTGCCAGCCGAGTTGCGTGTCATGACGTTTCCCGGTCGTACAATGAACGTTGAGGATGGCTTGAGAGGCTGTATCGACGAGAGCGGTTGCTTTGAGTGTCTGAACGCGGTAATTCGTGCGGCGGCAGTAGTGCTTGCTGGCGGTTTTACGGTCGAAAACGTCGCGTCGATGGCGGCACGACCAGAGAGGTCGTGCAGCTCCGACGAGAGTCGGAGCAGCACTCGCCAGAGCTTCATCTCTAATCTGTCAATCGCCTTTACCAGCGTGGAATGATGAGGGAGACCGCCCGCTTTGAGGCCGATCTCGGCCAAAATACGCGGCATCTCGCTCAGTAGATCGAGTGTATTGCGGGAGGATTCGTCGAGGTAAATCCGTAGACAGTGAAGCGATACAAGTGCGTAGTCGGCGAAGCCGCCACCCCCTTCGGGGGCGGCAACTTCGCCTCGGCCACCAACAACATTTTTAGCTAATCGTACTGTTTTCTTTGTGAAGCGGGAAATCTTCGACACGGACATCGGCGGTTTCCCGCTTCAACTGCCTAGTTCTGACGGATCAACTCGGCGCAGTCTAGCGATTCACCAGAGCCAAATGAACTTAGATAATTTCTCACTCTTGAATACTATTCGAATGTTTGGAAATCCGAAGTCCAACGTATTGATTAATAGTTAAAATTTGATATATAAGATTAATTTGCATTTAGAATACACAAATATTGGCTGTGGTTTTAATATTACTAGCATTTAGATAGTACTTTATCATCCAATAGCAGAATATTTAAAATGCGGACCATCAATATTAAACTCTAATGGCCCCTACAGAGGTAGACTTCTGTACTATAGATGTCATCGCAGAACTGGCCAACGCTCATGAGGGTGACCGAGCATTAGCTATTGAGATGATTAACGCTATTTCCGCGTCGGCCGATGCAGCAAAAATTCAAATGTTCACCGCAGATGATCTCGCGGTCAAAGAACACGAAAATTATGAGATGTATCGAGAATTGTCATTATCTACTGATGATGTGTCTGCGATTGTCGATGCAGCTCACGAAAACGAGATCTATTTATTTGCAGATGTCCTTGGAGAGCAAGGACTCCGTCGACTATTCGATACAGATGTTGACGGATTCAAAATTCACAGTTCTGATCTAGCAAACCACCAACTTATCGAAAAAATAGGTCGACGAGAGAAACCGACCCTCGTTTCTGTGGGTGGGGCGTCAGTCGTTGAAATCAAGGCGGCACTATCGTCGCTCGAACGAGTCTCAAATGCCGATATTGGGTTAGTGTATGGTTTTCAAAACTACCCAACCGAACTCGGAGACGCACATTTGTACAGGTTGCGACATCTCATCGAAAAGTTTGGAGACGAGTACACTGTGGGATATACCAGTCATGTAGATGGGGAAGACGACGACGCAACACACCTCCCAGCGTGGTCGATTGCCGCAGGGGCGGAGTTCGTCGAAATCCACACGACTATAGACCGATCCTCGGAAGGAATTGACTACTACTCCTCACTCGAACCGGATATGTTCGAAGCAATGGCGAGGAACGTCGAAACGGTTCAGACAGCACTCGGTGATACACTCCCAAAAATGTCAGATAGAGAATTAGAATACCGAGATGGACACAAGAAGTGTGTAGTTGCCACTCAGACACTGCATATCGGAGATACTATCGATGAGGACGATGTCGCTCTCAAACGTCCGCAGGGCGATCCGGAGGTAGTGTTCAACGACCGTGCAGAAGTCATCGGGAAAACCATTACAAGAGAGATCGAAGCCGAAGAGCCGGTCCGGACAACCGATGTACGGTACCGGGTTGCTGCAACGCTCGCCTGTCGCGCGGAGTCGACCCGTCTCTACGGGAAACCGCTTCAGCTACTCGGCGAGAAATCGATCCTTGAACACCAGATCTCCCAGCTTCGGGACGTCTCCTGCATCGACGAGATCGTCCTCGCAGTCAGTGATACGCCCTCCCAATCCGCATTCATCGAGTTTGCCAACAGCCACGAGCTGTCGTACGTCGTCGGGGACGAAGTCGACGTCCTTAGACGCGTTATCGCCGCCGGTGACGAAGCCGACGCAGATATCCTCGTTCGAAACACTACCGAAAACCCGTTCATCTATCAGGATGTGATCGACAGACAGATCGAACACGCAACAGTTGAGAATGCCGATCTCGTCGTCTGCCGTAACCTCCCTCTCGGTTCGTCGACAGAGGTGATTTCGGCTCGTGCGCTGAAATATGCACATGAGTTTGGTGCGGACAGACACAGAAGCGAACTCGTGACGACATTTCTCACCGAAAATCCCGACTCGTTCGACATAATCGGTATCGAACCACCGAACGCTGTGGCTCGTCCCGACGTCCGTCTGACAGTTGATAACCCCTGTGACCTGATTCTCACTCGGAAACTGTGGAATCACGTCTCGGACGCCGAGGACCCCTACGATCTCGAACGGATTCTCGAAATCTACGACAAGTATGGGCTCTCTTCGATTAACGAGACCAAACCCGATGGGACGACCGACGATGTGATCGAACTCTCGTGGCACAAGTTTGGCGAGCCGGACGACAGAATGCGGATTCTCGACTAGCTCCGTGAGCATGGTATTTACACAGTCCGTCACCCTATGCACGCTGTAATCCGCGCTGACGGTGGCTCCAATATCGGCTACGGCCACCTCATTCGGTCGGCCGCACTCGCTGAAGCCGTAATTTCGAGAGGCCACACAGTCACTGTCGGCACAGCGACTCCGGAACCAGCCCGGACTGTTTTTCCGGCTGCTGTCGACGTGGTCGACCTCCCGACGCGAGGTAACCCCGGACCGTTCGTCGAATGGCTCAACAGTGGGAGTCCGGACGTCGTGTTCACGGATGGGTATCCGGTCGACACCGCCTATCAACGTCTGATCCGAGACCGTGTTCCGATCGCCGTGCTTCAGGACGATGCCCGTCATGCAGTCTGTGCCGATCTGTTCGTGAACGGTAATCTGTATGCCACAGAGCTCAGCTACGACTTCGTTGACGATTCTCCTACGACGTGTCTCGGCCCGAAGTACGTCCTCCTGCGGCGTGAGATCTGTGACCGTGCTGTTAGTGAGCCTCCATGGCGAGCGGTCCCGAAACGTGCCATCATCATGATGGGCGGCAGTGATGTCGCTGGACTGACCCCAACCGTGGTTCGAGCCTTCGATGCGTTCGATCTCCGGGTCGATGCCATCGTTGGCCCCGGCTGTTCCGCAGCACAGGAACAGGCCGTTCGCACGGAAGCAGACTCAATGCAGGCGGATATTCGTGTTACTCGTGATCCCGATGATTTGGTCGACCGGATGTTTCAGGCCGACTTCGCGGTGAGTACCGCCAGCAGTACTACCTACGAACTCCTCGCACTGGGAACACCCCTATTGAGTATCCCTGTGGTAGCTAACCAAACCCTGATTGCGGATGCTCTTCAAGCCCGAGATGCCGCTACTGTTCTGCAACAAGACGCCGACGAGCAGGCGTTTCGCGCTACTATCGCAGCGTATGTAAGGGATTCCAAACTCCGACAAAGACGGCGAAACACTGGACACCAACTCGTCGACGGAAAGGGTACTGAACGACTGGTCGCCGAAATTCTTTCAATCGCTGGCGGAAATCATCCGCCATGAGCGACAAAATCGAAGTCGTCTTTCTCGGAGTCAACAATGCAGGAATGCGCGTTTACGAGTGGCTCTGTGATCATGACGACGTTTTCGTCCACTCCCTTATGACGACAAAAGAACAACTCGATGGAATTGAGAGTATCCAGCCGGAATATATCGTCTCCTGTGGTTATCGACATATCGTTCCCGAAGAGATTCTCGCTGTGCCGACCGAGGGTTGTCTCAACCTCCATCCGTCTCTCCTGCCGTTCAACCGGGGCGCAAATCCCAACGTCTGGAGTATCGTCGACGGAACTCCTGCTGGCGTTACGCTTCACTACATGGACGAGGGCGTCGACACTGGTGACATACTGGCCCAACAACGTGTCGAAAAACGGTTTACTGATACTGGAAAGATGCTTCAAAAGCGTCTGGAGGACGCCCAGGTAGCGCTATTCAAAAAAGCGTGGCCGGATGTTGTGGCAGGAAACGTCCACACAGAGACTCAACGAGACTGCTCTGGCAGCTCCCATCGAACGGCTGAGTTCGAGGAGCTATGTGTTCTCGACCCCGACAACGATGTTCAAGTAAAAGAGTTTCTGGACCGACTTCGAGCGCTCACCTACCCCCCATACGACAACGCGAAGATCGAGCTCGACGGAGAAAGCTATTATATTGAGATCGATATCACGAAGGCGTAACTCAGTTTTTTATGTCGTCCCAACTGATACCCGCACTCTTCTGTACGTCACGGGAAGCGGTCTCTCCAAGGATTTCCTCGTAGAACTTGGGGTGAAGCCCGGCGTCCTTTTGCCCCGGTCGGAGTACCTTCAGGTTCTCTACATTGAACTCCGTGCCTGCTGGAATATCTTTGACGGCGTGAACCGCACGCCGAGCCTTATTGTGGAGTTCGGACTCGACAGCGAGCACAGATTTCTCCCCTCTCCCGAGTGCGTCTTCGGTATCCCGAATTGCGGTTACCATCTCCGCAAGCTCTGCTGGTTCGAGCGCAAACTGATGATCAGGTCCCTCTATCCTCTTATCGAGTGTAAAGTGCTTTTCAATCACACTCGCGCCGAGTGCAACCGCAGCCGAAGGTGCGATCACGGGATCGAGCGTGTGATCGGAGAGTCCGGTTGGGACCCCGAACTCAGTGGCAAGCCTCTCGACGACTTTCACATTGACATCTTCGACCGGTGTAGGATAGGCAGCGACACACTGGAGCAATGCTAGCTCCGATGCTCCGGCCTTATGTAATATGTCGACGGACTCGCTAACCTCATCGAGTTCGTGGGCACCTGTCGACATAATAATCGGTTTTTCGGTCGCTGCGAGGTAACGTAGAAACGGATGATGGCTGGTGGTGTAGCTCGCAACTTTCCACGCAGGGACGTACTTCGAGAGTACCTCGGCGGATCGCTCGTCGAACGGCGTCGACATGAAATGTATCCCTTGCTCAGTGCAGTACTCGTAGAGTTCGGGAATCCACTCGTGGGGCATCTCCATCGACTCAATAATATCATAGATTGAACGGTTGTCGTCGAGATACTCCATTTCTCCACTATCCTCGACATACAGATCCTCCGCACGGAACGTCTGGAACTTCACTGCATCCGCACCCGCATCAGCGGCGACATCGATCAACTTCTTTGCAGTGCCTAAATCGCCGTTGTGGTTCGAGCCAGCTTCTGCAATAATAAACGTCGGCTCACCTAGACCGACGGGTTGGTCACCAATCGTGAACGTCTCCATACCGTAGTTCTACGGCGGAAAGAAAATAAACGCTCCTACTGGTGGTACGCTGACAACCGCTTTACAGCAGTCACCACATCCTCAACGTCGCTGTCATCCATCTGGGCGTGCAGTGGGAGACTCACGAGCCCGTCGTACACCGCCTCCGTCTCGGGGAACTCCCCGCGTTCGTAGCCGAACTCCTCTTGGAAGTACGAATGGTAGTGCAACGGAACGTAGTGGACCTGGACACCGATGTTTTCGGCGTGCATCGCATTCACGAACGCTTTGCGATCACAGCCGAACTCCTCACCGATCTCGACTGCATACAGGTGGTACATCGGATCGAAGTCGACCGGCTCCGGCGGCGTTCGAATCCCCTCTATATCGGCAAACACCGCGTTATATTGGTCGATGATCTCGTCGCGGTGCTGTTTGAACTCCGAAAGGCGATCCAGCTGTGCCAATCCGAGAGCGGCCTGCATATCGGTGACGTTGTAGTTGTAGCCAACTCCTTCTGTCACCTGGTACCACGGCTCGTCTGCGTGGTCTTCCGGCTCATAGTTCATATCGAACGAACGGAGCCGTCGCAGCCGGTCGGCGAGTTCATCGTCGCCGGTGACGACAATCCCACCCTCACCCATTGTAACATTTTTTACTGGGTGAAAACTGAACATCGCCATATCCCGCTGGGCACCGATTGGCTCTTCGTGCCACGTGCCACCGAAGGCATGGCAGGCATCCCATATCACGGTCAGATCGTACTCGTCAGCGACAGCCAGGAGCCCCTCGATATCTGCGGGGTGGCCAGCGTAATGCATCGGAACCATACCGACGGTGTCGTCGGTTATCTGCTTGCTGACCGCATCGGGGTCCAACGTCCGGCGGTGGGGATCGATATCCGCGAACACCGGTGTGGCGTCGTTGTAGACGGCTGCGTGTGCAGTCGACGCGAATGTCAGTGGCGTTGTAATCACCTCGTCACCAGATCCGAAGCCAGCCGCATCTCCTGCGAGGTGGAGCGCGGTCGTGCCAGAGGTCGTCGCTATCGCGTGATCGACGCCGATCAGAGCGGCAACACGGCTCTCAAACTCCTCGACAGTCGGTCCGCGAGTGATGTACTCGCCTTCGAGTGCCTCAACGACGGCCTCCTTTTCATGATCAGTGATACTCTGAGCACCATAGCCAAGGATCTCATCTCGGATCGGCGTGCCGCCGTAGGCTGCTGGTAGTTCGTCGGACATGACTACTCGTTGGCCGTCTCCTCCCGAAGCCACGTCCGGAGCTGGTCTACGCCCTCCGAAAGTGAAACCTCAGGTTTCCAGTCGAGCAGCTCTTCGGCCTTCGTTGGATCACACCGGAGCGTCTGGACTTCACTTTGTGGGTGGTGGTGTGCGACGTGGGTGATCTCGGTGCCGTCGGTTGCGATCATCTCGGCAAGTTCGTTGATCGAAATATCCGATCCGGTCCCAGCGTTGAGCACCTCGCCGGTGGCTTCCTCACAGAACGTTCCATCGACGATGAATCGGGCGCAGTCGGTCGCATACAGCAGGTCCCGGCTCTGGGTGCCGTCGCCGAAGATCTTCAGCGGCTCGCCGTCGAGATCCCGGCTGGTGAAGATCGAGACCACGCCCCCAGCCATCCCGGTCTTCTGGAACGGGCCGTAGGTGTTGAACGGCCGCAGAATGACGACCGGTAGATTGTAGCCGTGGTAGTAGCTTTCGGCGAGATTTTCCGCGGCGAGCTTCGAGCCAGCGTAGGGGGAAGCAGGTTTGACCGGGTGTGTCTCGCTAATTCCCTCCTCGGAGTCGGCCATATCGTACACCATACAGGTGCCGACGATTCCGAGCCGCGTGTCGGTGCGTCGGCAGGCTTCCAGGACGTTCTGGGTACCGACGACGTTCGAGTCGAAATGCGATTGGGGGTCTTCGAGACTCTCCTGAACGTCAATCTCGGCTGCGAGATGGAGACAGGCATTAACCTCATCGTCGAAAAGAGAGTCAATGGTCTCGACATTACAGACATCGCCGATTGTGAACTCAAAGTCGGGATCTGAGTCGAAGGCAGCGACGTTTCGGCTGGAGCCGTTCGAGAGGTCATCCAGTCCACGGACGGTGTAGCCGCGGTCCAATAGCTCGTGAACGACCCACCGACCGATAAAGCCAGCTGCGCCAGTGACGAGAACAGTGTTACTCAAGAGTCACC
The DNA here is from genome assembly GCF_056175805.1 of Halohasta sp. A2. Taxonomy (NCBI): domain Archaea; kingdom Methanobacteriati; phylum Methanobacteriota; class Halobacteria; order Halobacteriales; family Haloferacaceae; genus Halohasta; species Halohasta sp. A2. Next base: position 8,141 of record NZ_JAQFWV010000043.1, read on the forward strand.
TCACCTGCGTCAGTCTCTTTCAGAAGTCTAACGATTTCGTCTTTTGAAAGTTTAGATGCCTCACCCGATGAACGGACAATCTCTTCGGTGGGTTCGAAATGATCGCCATTCTTATACGAGAGAAATTCGTTTGTCTCCGGACGAATCGCATACAGATCGTCGTTCTCGTAGGCACGGGTTGTCTCGCGTTCGGTCATGATCTCCTCGTGGAACGTTTCGCCCGGTCGACGACCGATGATTTCGATCTCGATATCACTTGGATCGTGACCGTACTCGGGAGCAAACACCTCGATCATCGCCTCCGCAAGATCTTCGATCCGAATCGTGGGCATCTTGTAGACGAATACTTCGCCGCCCTGCGTTTTGTCGATTGCCTGTTTGATAAGGTCGAACACATCGTCGTATGTGAGGAAAAACCGAGTCATCCGGGTATCTGTGAGTGTAACAGGGCCACCGTCACGGATCTGTTGGGTAAACAGTGGGACGACTGACTGCGAGGAGTTCAGAATGTTGCCGAACCGAACTGAGGTGAACTTGAGATCCGACCGACCGCTGTGTTTGTTCCCAGCACTGAAAAGGCGCTCGCCAAGCAGTTTGGTCGTCCCCATCGTATTGGCCGGGTCGACCGCCTTGTCACTGCTGGTGAAAACGACGCGCTGAACACCGGCATCAATTGCGGCGTCGACAATGTTCTGGATTCCTAGGACGTTCGTTTTCACCGCCTCAAAGGGATTGTATTCACAGACGTCGACGTGTTTCATCGCTGCCGTGTGAATTACTATATCGATGTCTTCCATTGCCCGTTCCAGCCGGTCGATATCCCGGACATCACCCGCTAGATACCGGAGTCGACCATTGTCGAACTGTCGTTTGAGGTCCGCGAGTCCGGATTCGTTATTATCAAATATTCGGAATACATAGGGTTCTGCATCCAGTATGGGTGGAATCAGCTCTCGTCCAACAGAGCCTGCCCCGCCGGTTAACAATATGTTATGACCTGTCAGCATTATCGATAGCTACGAACGGATCCGTATCAACTTGCCGAAATACTCTTGAATCCGGTGCCAATTCCAGTATCCACAAATTGGGACTCAATATATTATAAGAAACAGCAACCAAATAAATGACAATTCACTAACAAAAATTCGATCCAATATACTTAAATCGGAGAACAAGAAGTCACAAACGTTTGAATGGGCGACAAAACAAATCTTACGTGGAAAGAGAAGTTTTGGGCACTGAAACGGGTCTCTCAGTACCGACCAAAGTTCACATTCGGACTCGTGATATTCGGAGCGTTTGTAGCACTTCTTGAGGGAGTTGGTCTCGGATTTATCCATCCTATTCTCGAAGTTGCACAAACAGGAGAGCCAGTAGAGGACAGAGGACGTGTTCTCCAGCTATTTTTAACGATTTATGAGTTCTTTGGAGTTCCATTTTCACTTGGATACTTGATTCTTGGTGTGTCTATTGTAATGGTATTTAGGTATTCAATGTCATTCATTGTCGAGTGGCTAAAGGCTATTTTGACAAAGAAATACGAGCAAGAGCTACGAACACAGACGTTTGCTGGAGCACTCGATGCAAAGATAAATTACTTCGACAAAAAAGGGTCAGACGATGTACTAAATGCAATTATCACCGAAACACGGTACTCCGCCAAAGTGATCGACCAAGGAGTCAAGACCATGCAAACTGGATTTCTCGTGTTAATGTACCTCGCAGTTATGTTTTATATAACACCGATGATGACGGTGTTGGCAATCGGCCTTCTCGGAGGTATTACCGTTCTGTTACGGGTTATTATTGAGCCAGCAATGACGGTCGGTACCCGTGTTGCGAATGCAAATGAACGAGTTCAACAATCGGTTCAAGCTGGAACACAGGGAATTCGTGACGTGAAACTGTTTAACTTGACAGAAGAGATTTTTTCAAAATTCCAGGATTCTGTCAGAAAATATGCTCAATCAGAGATTAATCTCTCTAGAAACGAAGCCGCAATTAGTAATTTTTACGAACTCTCTGCGGCGGTGACTCTATTTGCTCTAATCTATATTGGATTTGTATTTACTGGCCTCTCACTTGGAGAATTGAGTATATTTCTTATTGCAATGTTTCAAACCGCGCCGAAAGTTAGTAGGCTAAACGGCTACTTATATCGTCTTGAGGGGAATATATCACATCTCGTCCGAACCCACGAGTTCATCGATAAACTCTCAGAACAACAGGAATCAAATGGAGAGCGTCCGATCACGTCAGCCGATCATATCGTGTTCGATGATGTACACTTTTCGTACGATGAAGACGAACTGGTCCTTCAAGGTATTTCGTTCGAGGCTAGACGCGGCGATTTTATTGCGTTCGTTGGTCAGTCGGGTGCTGGGAAGTCGACAATCGTCTCATTACTGGCACGAATGTATACACCCGATCGGGGAGCGATTCGCTCTGATAGAGTTTCGATTGAGGAATATAACCTCAGCGAATGGCGTGAGCGGATCGCAGTAGTTCGCCAACAACCGTTTATTTTCAACACCTCTCTAAAACAGAACATTACGATCGGCAACAGAGATGCAAACCAAGCCGAAATCGAACGTGTCTGTGAAATCGCACAGGTTACTCAGTTCCTCAATGAGTTACCAAATGGATACGAATCAGAATTGGGAGACGACGGTGTGCGACTCTCTGGTGGACAACGCCAACGTGTGTCGTTGGCACGAGCACTGCTGAAAGACGCTGATTTCTTAGTGTTAGATGAAGCAACAAGCGATCTGGACTCGAATCTGGAGCAAGAAGTACAGCGTGCTATCGAATCAATGGACCGAGACTATGGAATCATTGCGATTGCTCACCGGCTGTCGACAGTAAAGAATGCAGACCGAATTCACACAGTCGAAAACGGGCAAATAATCGAATCAGGCACACATGAGGAGCTACTCGACACAAATGGAGAGTATGCCGATTTGTATGCGATACAGTCGAAAGCCTGATTTCTGGAACAAATAACAATCATAGCAGCCAACCGTTCGCCGAAGGAAACGTTAAGTCCAAACAGACAAACGCCACAGTATGTCAGACGTTTCTGCCGTCGACGACCTCCCTCCCTCTTCAGCTGTCGTGCTGGTCGCAGGCGAAGGAATCAGACTCCGGCCCCTCACAGCTAACCGGCCCAAACCGATGCTTTTGGCCGGAACTCGCCCGATTCTTGAACACGTTCTTAACGCGCTAATCGATGCTGGTGTCGACGACCTCCATCTTGTCGTGGGGTACCAAGCCAACCGGGTCCGCTCACATTTCGGTTCTACCTACCGTAGGGTGCGAATTACTTACCACACTCAGACGAACCAACTTGGGAGCGGCCACGCCCTCTTACAAGCCCGAGACGGACCTGCCGGTTCATTTCTGCTCGTCAACGGCGATCAGATCATCGATCACCGGATCGTCGAAGCAGTCAGCAGTGCCCACACCGACGCCACTGCAACGTTGGCAGTCGTCGAAGGCCCGGAGGCAGTCGAATACGGCGCGGTCCGACTTAAACGAGACATCATAACGGAGCTGATTGAACAACCGACAAGTGGAGAGTTTCGGCTGTTCAACGCTGGTGTTTATGCCTTCTCTGAGGAGATTTTCGAAACGCTCGAAGAACTTTCGGCTGATCGCGGAGAGCTCCCACTCACCGACGCTCTCCAACAACTGATCGGCACTGGGGATCACAGAGTCAGTGGTATCCGAACCGATCACTTCTGGATGGATGCCACCCACCCGTGGGATCTACTTTCTCTCTCCCGGGAACTCCTCTCTCGCAACTGGGTCGACGCCCCGGCCGTCGATACCGACATATACGTCCACGACGACGCCCACATCCACCCCGACGCGACGCTCGTCGGGCCAGTCGTCGTCGACAGCGAGGTCGTCGTCGAGGCCGGGGCAGTCGTCGGACCCTATGCCGCCATCGGCTCAAGTACAACCATCGGTGCGGGCGCGGTACTCCGCGATGTCGTCGTCGACACCGACACCACCATTGGCCCGAACAGCACCGCCACCGAACTCGTCGTCGGGCAGGGCTGTGAGATCGGTGCCGCACTCACTGCCGCTGGGGGTCCTGCTGATGTCGTCCTCGGCGAGCAGGTCTACAGCGATGTCGACCTCGGCGGCGTCATCGCCGACCGCGCCAACGTCGGCGGCGGGGCAACCCTAGAACCCGGCGCGTTGGTCGGTTCCGGCGCAACTATCGGCGATGGCGTCGTCGTCCGAGGTCACGTTGACGGAGGCAGTGAGGTGGTCCGCTGATGTGTGGGATCGTTGGCTGTATCGGCTGTGGTGATGGGACTGTCGACGTACTGATGGACGGCCTCCGAAGCCTCGAATACCGTGGCTATGATTCGGCGGGGATCGCTCTCGGTCCCTCAATGACCATCCTCCGCAAGGCTGGGGAACTCAATGCGCTCGCTAAAGTCGTCGACGCAAACAACCCAACCGGAACATACGGCATCGGCCATACCCGCTGGAGTACCCACGGCCCTCCGAACGACCGAAATGCCCATCCACACACCGACAATAACGGACAGGTCGCAGTTGTCCATAACGGAATCATCGAGAACTACGCCGAACTGAAGGGCGAACTCCAGAACAAGGGAGTCACCTTCAGTAGCGACACCGACACCGAGGTCGTCCCACATCTCATCTCCCAAGCATTGACTGCGGGGGAAAGTCCCGAGACTGCCTTCCACAAGACGGTCGACCGACTGGAGGGAAGCTACGCAATTGCGGCAATTATCGACGGCAGTGATACGATCTTCGCCGCCCGACAGGGCTCACCGCTGGTCGTCGGCGTCGGCGACGACTGTACCTATCTGGCCAGCGATGTCCCAGCGTTCGTCGACCATACCCGCGAGGTCGTCTTTCTCGAAGACGGCCACCGCGTGATCGCCACCGCAGATGGCTATACGGTGCTCAACGGAGAACGACAGCCCGTAGCGGTCGACCTCGAAACGGTCTCTTACACGGCCGAAGCCACCGGCAAAAGCGGCTACGACCACTACATGCTCAAGGAGATACACGAACAACCCACCGCTCTCAGGCAGTGTTTATCAGGAAGAACTGACGCCCTTGACGGAACCATCACGCTCGAAGAAGTCGACGAGATTCCTCAGCCAAACGCAGTGCAGTTCGTCGCTTGCGGAACCTCCTACCACGCCGCTCTCTATGGCGCGGCGATCCTCAGAGAGATGGGGATTCCGGCGGAGGCGTATCTCGCAAGCGAATACGCGCTGTCACCCCCACCAGTCAGCCTATGGACGCTCGTCATCGGGATTACACAAAGCGGCGAGACCGCCGACACACTCGCCGCCCTGCGGGACGCCAACGGCCGTGGAGTCAGTACACTCGCACTTACCAACACCGTCAACTCGACAGCTGCCCGCGAGTGTGACCACACCGTCTACATTCGCGCCGGACCCGAAATCGGGGTTGCGGCGACCAAGACCTTCTCCTCACAGCTCGTAGGGTGTAACCTCTTGGCCGAGGAGCTGGTCGACGGACCACGGGATCTCCGACCCGTAATCGAGTCGCTCCGCAACCTCCCAGATGACGTGCAATCGATTCTCGATTCTTCAGCCGCCGAGGTAGTGGTTGATGAATATGGCAATAGCGAGGCGTATTTCTTCATTGGGCGTGGGACGAACGTCGCCGTCGCACTCGAAGGCGCACTCAAGTGTAAGGAGATCAGCTACGAACACGCCGAAGGATTTCCGGCAGGCGAACTCAAACACGGCCCGCTCGCACTTGTAACCCCTGAGACACCAGTGTTCGCAGTCGTCACCGGTGACGACGACCGCGCCCGAAAAACGCTCGGCAATATAAAGGAAGTCCAAGCCCGTGGCGCACCAGTTATCGCCGTGACTGATGGCGAGTCGGATGCTGCTGAGATCGCCGACCAGAAGCTCATGATTCCGGACACGGACGAACGGGCAGCCCCTGTGCTTGCAAACGTCCAATTACAGTTGTTTTCCTATTATCTGGCCAATGCGCTTGGTCGACCGATCGACAAGCCACGAAACCTCGCTAAAAGCGTTACTGTAGAATAACTATAGAATATAGACAACAGCGAGGATAGCACTAAGATGGTAACGTCTTTCCCTTATCTGTCACACACAACTGTATGAACATCCTCGTCACAGGTGGGGCTGGCTTCATCGGCGGTCACCTCGCCAAATCCTTTGTCGACGCGGGACACGACGTCACCACCCTCGACTTACTCGAACCGTTCTACGATATAGGACTCAAAGAGCACAATATCGATGTCGCCCGCGAGGCAGCCGAACAGTCTACAGGCAGTTACGAGTTTATCGAAGGCTCAACTACAAACAAAACTCTCGTCGACGAGCTCGTCAAAGATGTCGACGTCATCTACCACCAAGCTGCCCAAGCAGGCGTTCGCGCGAGCGTCAAAGAGCCAACCAAAGTCACCGAGTACAATATCAACGGCTCCCAAACAATTCTCGAAGCCGCCCGCAAATACGATGTCGACCGTGTCGTCAACGCCTCCTCGTCAAGCGTCTACGGGAAGCCCGAATACCTCCCGTACGACGAAGATCACCCAAACGAGCCGGTCTCACCCTACGGCGTCTCAAAACTCGCTGTTGAACACTTCGCACGCGTGTACAACGAAGTCTACGGCCTCCCGACCGTCTCGCTGCGCTACTTTACCGTCTACGGCCCACGGATGCGACCCAATATGGCGATCAGTAACTTCGTCTCCCGGTGTATGCGTGGTGAATCTCCAGAGATCTACGGTGATGGCAAGCAGACACGGGACTTCACCTACATTGACGATATCGTCGACGCGAACCACAGTCTCCTGACCGACAACAGCGCTGACGGCGAAGTCATGAACATCGGGTCGACAGACAACATAGACATCCTCACACTCGCAAAAGTCGTTCGTGACGAGATTAATCCAAATCTCGAAATAGAATTTACCGAAGCTCGTGATGGCGATGCCGAACACACACATGCAGATATTTCGAAAGCCGACAAGCTGATTGGGTATGAACCGTCTCGTGATATCCGTGAAGGCGTGGGCGACTTCATTGATTGGTATGAGCAAAATAGAGAGTGGTACGAGCCGTTAGTCCTCAGTTCATAATCACCTTGTCCCCACCCATGTAGACAGTTTATACAGAGTACTATCGTACCCGGAGTTGCCTCTAATCAGACACAATGTTCCTAAAGATACAGACAAGATCACTAATAAGTATGAACTCGGTGGGTGTATCTTGGCACTACTACTGACCAATCTCTGTTTTGGAATCCCCACACCCCTCATTTCGTCTGTTCTCTCTGTAAGATAGAGTGTTCGATACAGTGAGTAAACTGTGACACCCCTCATTTCGTCTGTTCGAGTTCAAACATTCATCAAAACAAGTGAACTCCTCACACCCCTTGTTTCGTCTGTTTTGAACTACAAACCGATAGCGGTCAGTAACCCTTTCCAGAGACCCAAATCAGACAAAACAAACGAAACAAACGAAACAAACGAAACAACACCTTTTTATCAGGTACTATTGTTACCTCATATATTGAAATGAGTGAGGACCTCTTTGCAGATATGACTGAAACTCTCTTCGAGGACAAATCAATTCTCTCCGAAGAGTACCGTCCAGACGTCATAGTCGAACGAGATGACGAGATAGACTCCTACCGAACAGCGCTCAAAGATGTGCTCTTTGGTCGAAATCCATCGAACGTGTTTCTGTACGGGAAAACCGGCGTCGGAAAGACTGCAGTCACCGAGTACATCATGGACGCACTACAAAAAGAGGTACAGTGCCGAGATGCCGCTGATGAGTTGCACGTTCATTTTCGAAACTGCAACGATGATAGTGTATACCGTACGGTACGTTCGTTAATCAATAGTATTCGGGACGATCAACGAAAGCAATTTCCTGAAACAGGCCTCTCAACATCCCACGCACTCGAAACACTCTATGAGGAAATGGAAGTAATTGGAGGGACGTTCCTATTCATTCTCGACGAAATCGACCACCTTTCGGACCCAAATTCACTACTGTATGAACTCCCGCGAGCGCGAGCAAATGGACATCTGGATGCCGCACGTGTTGGTGTCATCGGGATCAGTAACAACTACACGTTCCGATCGTCGCTAAGCCCGAAAGTGAAAGACACGTTGATGGAAAAAGAACTGGCGTTTTCACCGTATGACGCCGAGGAATTACAATCAATTCTCTCCGAACGCGCTGAGAAAGCTTTGTTTGATGGCGTCTGTGATGATTCCGCAATCCGACTAGCTGCTGCAAGAGCTGCAAAAGACACAGGGAGTGCCCGGCAAGCAATAGACCTCCTCCGTGAAGGTGGCGACGTTGCCGAAGAGCAAGGAGCAGAAACAATCACAGATGCCCACATCGAGATTGCTGCAAAGAGAGTCCAACGAGGTCGCGTCCAAGACAAACTTCGTGATCAAACAATGCATGGACAACTTATCTTGGAGGCGCTTGCCCATCTTGAATCTCGTGGCCAAGCCCCTGTCCGCTCGAAAGAAATCCAAACAATGTATGTGAACATCACCGAAGAGTGGAACCACGATCCACTGACCACTCTCAAGAGTATCCAAAATCATCTTTCAGACCTCACGATGTTGGGATTTCTCGAACGCACTGAACAGAACGAAGGCCGAGCAGGCGGTGCGCACTATCAGTATGAGCTTACACTCGATCCAGAAATTATCATCGAGACTCGACAGTCAATCGAAGCCGAAGAGTAGTGAGTTACCGTGTGACCGTATCAGAAGAACAGACGAAATGAGGGGTGTGTGGTCAGTTCTGTCGGTGTAGTTTCTCTACCTTAACAGTCCTCTAGCGTAGTACAAAGAACAGACGAAATGAGGGGTGTACACGAAACTAGTTTGTCTGTGAGATATTCGCGTCCTATCGTCGACCTAACAAGCGTATCGACAACACGGTGGCTCAATTTTGGCCACTAGCCAGATGGTCCGTCAACCTGCCGTTTGAGATATTCGAAGACATCTATAAATCTCATGAGGGCATGCGAAACATCATCAACCCTCTCTGCACACCTGCTGGCGAACTGTGTAGCGTTGAATGCCGAATCTCACGGGTCACAAAGATGGTATACAAAGTCCTTTGGAAGCGTTTCGAGTGCTCCGGTCACCAACGTGGTTTTGCCAACACGAAGTCGACCAAACACAACGAGCATTGACACCCATTGCAAGCGACATGAGGGGTAAGCCATTCCAGTTCTTGATTGCGGTTAATCATTATGCACCAGATAATATGATCGCGTGCACAATACAGAACCGTGTATTGAATCGGCTGAACGTCCGCGAGTGGATATTGAAGATGGCATGTCGACTCCGAGGGACCCATTTAACTTCGTCTTCCTCACAGATTCCCGAAAGATCACGAACGGAAATAGTCCGAACGCCTCTTCTGCAATGAACGATCAGTCGAAGTAAACTAGTTCACCATTAGCCAGTGGGCACATGTGATAAAGCGGGGAAGATTCTTATTTCTACCCACCATATGCTCGGATATGTCTGATGTGACACTTGATGAACGAGGCCGCCTAACGCTCCCAAAGAAGGTTCGTGAACAGTACGGAGACCGGTACCATATCGTTGAGATTCACGACGGGATCAAATTAGTTCCAATTGAGAAAGACCCACTTGATGCGCTCCGAGATGAGTTCGCAGACGTAGAGAAAACAGTTGAGTCGCTCCGAACGGAGGCACGAAAGATGGCATTGGACGAGGCAGGAAACTGAATGTATGCAGAAACTGATTTTCTTCTTGCACTGATAAAAGACGAAGATTGGCTCGGAGAGGCTGCTGAAACGGTATACCAAACTTACCATGACAAACTGTGGACTTCCCAATTCACTCTTATTGAACTGATGTTAGTGGCGTATCGAGAAGACAAAGATACAGAACGAGTCGTCACCAACGCAGCCAATCTTGTCGAAATTCGTGGCGACGTTGAGACGGTGGTTGCAGCGGCGACGTACGTCGAAGACCACGGATTCACACCATTCGACGCTCTACACATAGTCGAATCAAACGGAGACACTATCGTTTCCAGTGACGACGCATACGAGGGATTCGCCCCGCAAGTCGACCTGAAGACAGTGATCGAAGATTGACCTCCCCCCATTCAAGCCAGTAACTGCGGGTCTGTACTCGTACTATATGTCATATAGAAGTCAAGTAGTACGAAAGACTCCGCCGACTCCAATCAATTTTCTCCCTCAACAATCAATTGATCGAACAACTCGGGAGTCACCGCCGAGTAGGTCCGGATTGCCGTACAGCCAGGTGCAGTAAACGAATATCGTTCAAGTGGTGTATTCGGACTTTTGACTTCAGTGGGATCAAGCGGGATCCGTGACTCACTAGCCGTCGACCCAACAAGGGCATCAACGACACGGTGGCCCACTTCACGATTGGCCACAATCCACACAGCAGCCGCGGGCTCACAGTCGGCCATCGCATCATAATCTGCAGGTACACCGGTGTGGAAGTCGTGCGTTGGTCGTTCGACTTCGACGGTCACCACTGGCTCGTCGTCGACACCCAACCCAACGAGATCAAGTCGTGTTCGCAGGTCGGGTGGACTCCAGTAACGCTCTACACGGTGAACTGGTGAAGAGGCTGTTTGAGCGAGCTCTTCGAGTGCCCGAGCAGCTTTCTCAACACCCCTAATGTGAGCCGGAGACTCGTTTGCATCGCCATACTTCCGTTCTGGCGGATCGGCTCCGCCACGGAGATCGCGCATCAACTTCCGACCGTCGTCAGTAAGATGGTAGAATTTCCCCCGTAGTTCTGTCTGAAGACTAATCAGACCCAGCTCTTTGATTTGGGCCTCATCTGCACTGCTACAGCCGACTTCATCACGGAGTGGCGTCATCGTCTCTGTAACAATGTCCCACGCTTGCGTGTCTATCGCTCGCCGCTGAGCCTTCTCTATTAGGCGCAAAAACATGAGCTGGCGAAGTGTCACTGGAGCTGTTTTGACGTCCCATGGATCTACATTGAGCCCAATATCAACGATTGGCAAGTCGAGTTCGTCGAGCGACTTGTCTCGATAACAGCTACGAGCCGCATCGCAAACGCCATCAAATGTTGGGGCAAACGTTTCGTCTACCGACTCGCATCGAACCGTATCGGATTCCAAATCATACTCTAGTCCATCGGGAAGCGAACTCGTCCACAGCGTATGGCGAAGTCCACGGGCGATCTCGGCATCCGACATCCCTTTTGTGGTCGTACTCTCAACTTCAGTCACCACGTCACGACGGGATTTCGATTGTTCGTACATCGATCGAATTGCAGCATCACAACTGGCCTGTTCGCTCTCACTTATATCGTGCTCGCTATCTGGGTGGCCCTTAGGCAACGGCATTGCACCGATTACGAATGGATCAAATGGTGGCTCGCCACGGGGAGCCCGTGTCCTGACAAGCCAGTCGCCAACTGGAATCGTCCCAGTAATACGTTTGGCTTCGATCTCAGAGAATCGATGATTCAATGCAGCCTGGGCCGCAAGCGAATCAGATTGTCCAACGACTAGTGTGCCGATGTTACCGCTAATATGGGCCCGAGCTTCGTCGGAAAACTGCGCTAACAACTGGCTCATCAGATAGAGGCTGATATCGAAGGCTCGCCCTTCCGAAAGCAGATCCAAGAGGATCCTTGACTCGCTAAATGTATGTGCCTCGTCAAGATATAAGTTAGCTAGTGGATGACTTGCTTTGTCAGAACGCTGTCTGAGTCGACCTGCAATGAAAAATCGGCTAACAATAATTCTTGATAAAAGTTCGCGCCGGAAACTGTTGAGTCCACCCAAATCAAAAATCACCACCTCATCTGAATCTAGGCTAGCAAAGAAATCCCACTGATTATCTGGATCTGTGGGTGGGGATCCGAATGCATCGGCAGTAAGGCTACTGCGGACGATCGGTGCAAGACGACGTATCGCACCATTAGCCAATGCGCGACGCATCTTTGGGGAGTCCGTGGTCATCTGGTCAAGTAACTGCTGAAAGCGTATGTCCGAGACTCCGACACTAAATGTGCCCTCTGAGATACTATTCATTTCAGTGATTAGATCTTCAATTGAAAAATAATCGATACCCGAATGAAACAGCCCGAATAATACTGAACGTAACAATTCGATGGACTGAGACGCCTCACGAAATCCTCCAGAATCAAACGAAGCTGCCTCAAAGACACCGATTGCACCGTCGACAACTATTTCTACGAGGCGTTGTCGACTAATGTCGATTTCCGTGTGATTGAGATATGGCCGCAAATCAAAGAGTGGAAGTCGTGGAAGAACTGTTGCGGCATCAATCACAGTGAGATTCTCAAGAGAGCCAGTCTCTTGAAACCACATCGGTAGGAAGTCATCCGCAAAACCACCTTTTGGATCGACGACAAAATCAATCCCTTTAGTTGAACGCGCATTGTGCAAGCAAGCCAGCTGAGCGGTTGTTGTTTTACCTTCTCCAGAATTTGCCAGATGAGCGATGTGCCGTCGTTGTAATGAGGGTGGAATCGAAAAAATAGCATCTGATAGCGTATGTGTGTTCCTGTAACACTGACCAAGTGTGAGTTCATTACCGGTGTAGCTTGATAGGATAGATTCACGAGGAACTTCTCGACGAAGATCAAAACCGTCTGGAAGAGGAGATTGATCAGACACGATCTACACCTCTGTCACGCACCCAAAACTGAGTTTGCATTAGAACCCACCAAAATAATTGTTGATTTCCCATTTCTATTGTCGAATGAGCTTAATAAGGTACGGTGAACAATCTCTGGTGGTAACTTCTGGTATACAATATCCGAAAGAGCCGTCGTAGCATCATATTCTGTGATAGAAACGTTTCGTAAATTACGCCCAAGCGACTTATATGCACTAATCGCAAGTTTCTCATCGACCGGAAATGCTCCGTTAGTAACCAACTCAATAGGCCTGAAAATGTATTTTGGCTTTCCGTGACACGATTTGTCACATCGCCCGTAATTTAGCGATTTTCCTAACAAACCAAGCACTTGTCCAAATACCGATTGACTATCAGAGGTCTCAACAGAAGTGGTGAAACTGTCAGTTGTTACACTATCATCGTCTTCAATCGTATAATATTTCCAAATTGCTAAGCTTAGGAGACGAGGGTTATCTGATGATCTGAGTTTGTCAATAGCACTCTCGAACTCAGTTAATATACCTGGAGGATTGAGGGGGTCAACATTAACTTGGTTTTCTGTATTATGCCTGTCAAAAACTGGTGCCGAGATCTTTGCACTCGGGTCGTAGTTTAATTGATATGCACTGGTTACAAAGTGAGATAGATTCCATTCAGAGAGCGGACTCAAAGTGGATATTTTTTCAGCTTTGTCATCGAATAATTCACTGGAGTTGATATTCTCTACATTCGATGAAACATAAAGATCCACGTCACGTGTGTTTCCCGTAGTTAGGATAACATGAAAAATGTTACCAGTTTTATGTACACAATCTCCATTAATTCTTCTAAAGAGAGTATTTAGTTCGGTCGTGATCTCTGTAACACCATCAACATAATACCACTGTTTATCATCAATTGACTCAGTGTAGATCATTTGTCTGTCTCGTCCTTGGAGTGAGGCTTTTCCCCAGTCAGTAGCCTTCTGTTGTATTTTTTCATGGGTGCATTTCTCTTTGCCACCAAACTAAAAATGTTCAGAGATGTGTTTGGATGCTTATATCTGTGTTTGAGATTTATCCACGCATAGATCATATGTTCGCTGAAATTGTATACTAAATAACCAATTACGAGTGAAATTATCACCATCAGGAGCAAAATATACAAAAAGGTATTAAAAACCCATAACTCAACTGAAAATACGTCTGGAAAGAAATCACGTAAGATAGATGAACTTCCCAAGTCGAAAAGTGAAAGTATGATAGCACCTATGAATGTGGTAAATACTATCATCATTATCCTGTGCCGGATTGGTATTTGTGCCATGAGTTTACATTCAAAATTTCTCTCACATAATTATTTCCCTAGCGTTATCAATTATGAGAATTACAATCTGTTCTCTCATTCAATTTGTACAACAAACCACTCATGCAGTCACCGTACGTACTTACGTCTTAATTCGCGCTTGGTACATCACGTGTTGAGTTGAGGGTTTCCACAACATCAGCAAGTGTGAACAGACGAAGCATGTCGTCTTCTGCGGCTGCTTCTCGGACAGATTGTTTGGATCCACTTCGACTGAGCAGTGCGTATTGATACTCGGGCGTTCCACCTGCGGGTGACTTCCAGTCGACTTGCTTTGCTTTTTATTTGAGCCTGGACAATACAGAATACCCGACTGGTTGATTCGTGACTTTGCTTCTCCCAAAAGGTAGCTTGGACCGTTGAGTATCGATAGGACAAACAGACCTAACCATTTCCAATTCGAATTATTACCTATGTCGAGTAATACTGAACAGGGCGGTGAAGAGCATATCGTCTCGGTGACCGAAAAAGGTCAAGCGACGATTCCGAAACAATTCAGGGAGAAACACGGGATATCTGCTCCCGGGCGGGTGAAATTCGTCGAAACTGAAGACGGTGAGATCGTGGTTCGGCCGATCGGATCGATGCGTGAATTTCGGGGACTACAGCGCGAGGGTGCGGATGAGCGTCCAGCAACGGCAGTTCTCCGCGACGAACGGAAGCGAGATAAACAGAAAGTCGACGAGTTGGTCGACCGTTATTCGGGCGAGGAGTCGACTGAATGATAGGTCGACTGGTGTTCGATACGGAACCACTGATCGCCTATTTAGACGATGAGCCGGGCAGTGACACAGTCGAAGACTGGATCGACAAAGTCGCCTCTGGAGAGATTGATGGGTACATCAGTCCGGTCACAAAGACAGAGGTGTTGTATGTCGGATCACGAATCGGGTTTCAGACCACAGTGCCATCCCTCGCCTCCACCCACTAGCCCTAAGCAGAAATAATTCAGTTAACCACAAGTATATGTCGCATCACGTCTAAAGAAGGTGTACGGAGGCCCTCACAGATGGATCTCACAGACATTCCAGACAACGCATACGGGACCGAAGACTCACCGCCTGATTTCGACGAGTTGGAATCACCCGACGCCCTACTCAAAGGCGGACCAATCCGAGAACGACTCCTCGATGTTGTAGTCGGGCTTCGCAAGCCGACAAAAGTTTCGACAATCGCTGAGCTCGCCGAGTGCGACACCGAAACGGCTCGGGAGTACCTCAAGTGGTTCGATGAGATGGGGATGGTTATCGAACAGAGCGGTCGACCAGTCAGGTATGAGCGCAACGATGGGTATTTTGAGTGGCGACGTCTCAACCGGATTCGCAAGGAGTATTCTGAACAAGAGATCGTCAGTGCACTCGCAGACGTAGTCGACCAGATCGAAGCCTACAGAACACGGTTCGAGACAGCACACCCCGACGATGTCTCACTCATCGAAGCAACGCGAAACCAAAAGCTGACCACAGAGGCAGCCTGGGAAGAGCTCTCGGAGTGGGAATCACTCGAACGACAGGCCGCATTACTGGATGCAGCACGACAGGAATCTCCTCTCTCTGGGGTCACACGAGATCCCGTCGATGCCTAACGATAACACAGATTCACCTAGTCGCGGCCCTACAGATACCGAGATACTTGATCGAATCGCCGCTCACCTCGCCCGGAGCAACCGCTTCGAAACCGTCGAAACACGACCAGCGTACGCGCCGAATGCTGTCGTCGCGGACTATAATTTGGGGTACTTCCCAGGTGGTATTCAGCGTGCATATCTTCGGATCCGCTGGTTCGAGACCGACGACTTCAGCATCCACTACTCAGAGCAGCACCACCATGGAGACCCATGGGAGTGTAGGTGGGACCGTCACCCAAACGATCACAATACGCGTGAGCACTTCCACCCACCTCCAAATGCGTCGACACCAGGAGTAGACGAAGAGTATACTACCGACTGGCGTGATGTACTCTCCAACGTACTGACCCATCTTGATGACAGAATCAAACTCTTCTGGGACAAGTAAAAACTGAGAAACCGCTATGGGTTCGTGAACACTCCTGTCCCTCCTGCGGATTTGAAGCGGATAGAGACGAAAATGCGGCGATCAACATTATTTCTCGCGGTCTGAAACAGCTAGGAGTGGGACACTCCGAATCAACGCCTGTGGAGACTGCGCTTCCTGTGGATACACCCGTATCTGCAAAGCGCGTCATCGAATCAGGAAGCCCCACCCTCACCGAGCGACCCGCGTTAGCGGTGAGCGAGTAGGGTGGGGTAGTTCACTACGATCAGAGTCGTCCGGACAGCGACCCAGAAGGACTCGCTCGGACAGTAGACGAGATCGGACAGTAGACGAGATCGGACAGTAGACGAGATCCTCACCCAGTATGGTGCAGAAGGTATCAGCAACGAGATTGTCGACCTCGGTGAATGGTATGGCTGGATCCACCAGTAATCGAGGAATCGAGGAACGTCACCGTTGAAAACTCTCCCGAGAACGCTTCACTGCCTCGCGGGCTTGGTCAGCCTGTTCCTCACTCCACGCACCGATGTTGATTGGCTTTTCGCTCAGTGCGAGGCGTTCGAGGAGCTCGTCAAACGTCTCGTCTTCCTGTTTCACTGGACCTGAAAGATACGGTATTGGCAGGTCATAAAACAAACAGGGAACTATCAGCAGAAGCTGTAGAAAGGTTTACTCGGTAGTATATGCTACCAGATAGTATGGCAACATCAGTGAAAATGGACGACGATACCAAGTCACGTATCGAACGGTTACAGGCAGAGATTCGACTAAAGACGGGGACACGAGTGACCCAACAGGAGATCCTCGCCCGGCTCGTTGAGCGTGCTATCGAGTCGAAGGCCGACCTCATCGACTCCTTCCGAGAAGAGTGGGTTCCGCTTGCTGACTCCAACCGTGAAAGATTTCACGATGGGATGGTCTCATCAGGCATCACGACGACCGAAGACGATATCGACGACGTGCTGTACGGATGAGTGTCTTCGTCGACACGGGCGTGTTCTTTGCGCATCACGATACGGATGCGGCTCGGCACGACCACGCCGTCGATGCATTCGATGCGTTGCTCGATGGAGAGTACGGACAACCCTACACTAATGACTACATCTTTGACGAAACGGTGACGCTTACGCGTGCTCGAACAGGGTCATTCGAGGCCGCGAACACCGTCGCCAGTCGAATCCTCGGTGAAGAACCATTTCCCCACGTCTTTGAGCTACTCCACGTCCAACCGGACGACGTCCAAGCGTCCCTAGAAGTATTTCGCCGATATAACGACCACGACCTCAGTTTCACCGACGCGTCAATCATCGCGCTGTGTGAGTCACGTAGTATCGACGCAGTGTTAAGTTTCGACACTGATTTCGATGGACTCATCGACCGCATCGAACCGGGATAGTGAACTACCCTACCCTACTCGCTCACGGCGTCAGCCGTTCGCTCCTTGAGGAAAGGGCTTCCTGCTTCCACGACGCGCTTTGCAGATACAGGCGTATCCACAGGGAGCGCAGTCTCCACAGGCGTTGATTCGGAGTATCCCACTCCTACATCTTGTAGACCGCGAGAAAGAATGTTCCACGCCGCGTTCGCGTCCCTGTCCGCCTCAAACCCGCAGGCGGGACACGAATGTTCACGGACCCACAACGGCTTCTCCGTCGAAACGCCACACGAAGCGCACTCTTTGGTCGTCCCTCTCGGGTTGACCGCTACGAAGTGCGTCCCCGCTCGATCGCACTTGTATTTGAGCAGCGAGAGGAACGTCCGCCACGCGGCAGAGGCGGTGTTGCGGCTGTTCGACGGAAGTTCCATCATCCTCTTTACGTTCAGGTCTTCGACCGCCACAAGGTCGTACTCCCGAGCGTAGTACGCCGAGAGTTTGTGTAGGAAGTCACGGCGCTTTCGTCGGAGGTCCGCGTGACACTTTGCGACTCGACGCCGTTGCTTCTCGTAGTTGTTCGACCCGTGTTCCTTCCGCGAGAGCTTCCGTTGCTCGCGTTCCAAGCGGTCGCGATCGTTCGAGAGGTCGAGTGACCCGACCGCTGTTCCGTCAGTGTCGTGAGCGTATTTGAGAATCCCTACATCGATACCGACGCACTTCTCGGGGTTCTCGGGCGGTTCAGGAGGTTCACAGTCCAGTTCGATGCCGAACGTGGCGAACCACTCGCCCGTCGGTTCCTTCTTGACCGTGACCTGTTTGAGTTTGGCGTTGTCGGGGATGGCACGGTGAAGCCGAATCGGTATATCCGCGAGTTTCGAGAGTGACAGCACAGTCTGACCGCCCTTCTTGTCGAGCTTGAAGCCAGACTGACTGTACGTGAAACTGCGGAACTCCCGTGGCGGCTTCCACGTGAGGTGGCCGACGCTGTAGCCATTCTTCTTGAGCGCCGAGAGGCCTTTCAGGTTATCAAACAGGCGTTCGACGACGGTTTGGAGAACCTTCGAGTACACGTCTGAGAGGCCGTCCCACCACTTTTTGAGGTCGGGGAGCTCCGACCGTAGTGTGGTCATCGAGGGCAGTTCACCGTGTTCGTCTTGGTACTCGTTAAGACGGTAGAGTGCGTGATTATACAGTTGCCTACAAATGTCTCGGTGACGGTCCAACTCCTTGCGGTGGGCGTCGGACGGCTTGAGACAGTATTTGTAGGCGTAGTACATGGCGCTACTCGCGTTGGTTCTCGACGTACTGTTTCAGCACATCCAGCGACACCTGCCCCGTGGAGATGAGGCAGTACGAGTCGTTCCAGAACGAGTCGCCCCACAGTTCATTTTTCAGTTCATCCGCGTACTCGTTGCGGATACGGCGGGCTGTCGCGCCCTTGACCGTATTGATGAACTTCACGAGGTCCGTGGTTGGTTTCGCTCGGAACGAAAAACAGAATTTCCGAACCACTTTCTTAGAGTGCACGACTGGGACACACACTCAGTCGTCTGTGAGGGCTGTACGAACTTCAGTCAGAAATGTCGGGAACCAGTGTAGATCTGATTGCAGATGTTGATAGATTTGCTCGTTATCGAGGTCGAATCTGTACGTATGTGCAAGGACATTCCGGAAGCGAGCCGCCTCCTGCATCGCCTTGGCTGTGTCCACTGAAAGAATGTCTATTGCTCCGTTTATCGCAAGACAGCTCCCGTATTGAATCACTTACATAACAAATTCTCCTGTCTGAGTCGCTGAACTGCCGAATTTCTAGATACAGACATTGCAGAAGCACCCAAACCAGACTATCC
>NZ_JAQFWV010000044.1:0-26943 GCF_056175805.1 Halohasta sp. A2
ACACTATTGATGTGAGCTCAACAAGATGCTGAAGCATCCCGCCGAATGCGGTTTGGTTGTTCACACACAGACGCATTCAGCGGGATGCCATGATACTCACGCTGTTTCACTGTCTTCGGTAAGAGCCAATTCTATATACGTAGCCCGTGGATAACGAACACCGCCATAGCGTAAGGTATACACGAGACGTTACGCCAGTTCGCCGTCGACCAGTCCCGAATCCGTGATCCGAAACGTGGTTTTCTCGCCCGCGGCTTTGGCTCGGTGTTTTTCGAGCGTCGCTCGGCGGTTACCGCCGCGAAAGCGGTCGAGTCGGACGACGACGCCGGTCCAGTGTTCGAGCGTGTGGCCGCCCAACGCCCGCGTTCGGTCGGTATCGGGGTCGGTAAACACCTGATTCGTAATAACGACTGCGAGATCGTGTTTCCGGGCCAGCGACAGCAGTTGGGTCACCTGTCGGGCGACCGCTCGAAGCGAGTCGCCGCCGTTGGTGTCCTCGCCGCGCTGGAGCCGGTAGAAGCCGGTTGCGCTGTCGAGCACCATCAGGTCGACGTTCTCGGCGAACTCGGCGGCATCCCGCACGGCCTGCTGTTGTTCGTCGAAGTCGACGGCGTCAGTGATGATGAGCCGTGAGGCGACTGTCTCGACGGGTTCGTCGGAGTTGGCCTCGATCAGCTGGCGAAACCGGTCGACAGAGAGCCCTTCGGTGTCGATGTACAACGCCTTGCCACCCGCGGTGGCGACACCGACGGCCGCTGACAGTGCGACGTTGGTTTTGCCCGCTGCCGGCGGCCCGTACAGTTGGGTGACCGTCCCACGCTCGAAGCCGCCGCCCAACAGCTCGTCGAGTGGCCCACAGCCGGTCGAAACTGGCTCGCTCACAGTCTGAGGTAGCAGGGTCGGCGCAAAAGCCCCTCGGTCTCGGTCAGTAGTCGAGTGGCCCCGCGAGTAGTCGATCCACGGCCAGACGATTGTCGGCAATCTCGGTATTGAGCAACTGTTGAGACGGTCACCGATTCTCGACGCCTGACTGATCGATCACCGGTGTGGTTTTGCTGTGTCCGAACCAAGCCTCGGGCGTGATTGTCGTCGCTACCGATGATTTCCGACTCTACCACGAGGCGGTGACTGCCCTCCGTGATCGTGGGGTGGCCTTTACTACGATTCAGTCCGGCGAGCAACTGCCCGGGGCGACGACGGTCGTCATCACCGCCCCCGACGACCCTGTCGACTTCGGGGGAGTCGATCTCTCGGCGTCGGAGATCGGCCACGTCACCGCCGAGGCTGACGAGATCAGCTCGGCCGTCGAAACGGCGCTCTCGACTCTCCGCGGCGGCGACGGTCGAACCGTCATCGGCGTCGACCCCGGCAGCCGTCCGGGTGTTGCCGTGTTGGTCGGCGACACCGTCGTTGCGGCCTTTCAGGTGCCGCTGGCCGAAGTAGTCGACCTGATCGACCGCGAGACGGAGGTCCTCGAAGACCCACTCGTCCGGATCGGCGACGGCGCACGCTTGCAGGGCGCGCAGATCATCAACGACCTCGACGACGTTGCCGTTGAGATAGTCGACGAGTCCGGGACAACTCCCTACCTCGGGGCGGGGGCGCGAGGGATGGGCGACGTGCTCGCGGCGGTTAACATCGCCCGCATCGAGGGCGAGCCGGTCGACTCCTGGGAGATCGAGCCGACAGCGGGCGAGATCCAGCGGATCAAAACTCAGTCGAGAGCGCAGTCGGCGGGCGACCGAACGATTCCCGAAACACTGGCCCGCCGGGTCGCTGCAGGCGAACTCACCGTCGACGAGGCCTTGGAAGTCCACCGGGAGGGTGGGGAAAGCGACAAGACCGCCGACGCCAGCGAGACCGACACGGCGGAAGGCTCTCGCTAAGTGGTCGACATACCGAGTATCCAAAAAGGCGTATTTTGGGGTTCTGATTGGTTCTATCACCCGTACACAGACTAATACACGATGCGGTCGAACGGCTCTGTGCATGGCCGAAGAAACCCTGTTCGAAGTCGAGGGAGCACAGGACCGATCCACCATTGCCGACTATTTCCGACAGTTCGCCGACGGCCTGGAGGGCGAGGGCGAAGTCACCTTCAGCAGCAACGAAAACGAGGCCACTGTCACCGTCCCCGAGACGGCCAAGTTCGAAATCAAAATCGAATCGGAAACCGAAGAGGACGAAACCGAGTACGAAATCGAGTTCGAAATCGAGTGGTCCGATGAAGAAACCGCTGAAACCGAAGAGACGGGCCTCAGTATCCAGGCCGCGGGCGGAGCCGGCCAAGAGGCGACCCCCACGGCCGACGATGAACAGGAGACGATCGACGAGTCCGTCGAGGACGCTGGCGGCGAATCCGATGAGCGTACCGACGACTGAAGCAACCTCAAATAGAAGAGCCCGATCCGCCCGAGGGTCGCAGCGAGGTCGACGCCGCTAAAGACGACGAAGGAAGCCGTCAGACCGACCAGTAGTCACCGTCTACTTTTATATAACTTTTATTCGCGGTCTACTGCGTGTTCGGCCCGGCGCATGATTTCGCCGATCGGTCGACCGGTCTCGCCGGCAACGGCAGCGGCATCGTCGTACTCTGCGCTCACGTCGTAGACCTCTCCGCCGGTCGTCGAGGCGATTTTGACGTCGACGGTGTAGGTTTCGCCATCGACGGTGAGGTTGACCGTTTCGAACCGTCGTTCGGCGGTCCATCGGTGGCCTGCACCGTGTTCACGGATACCGAGCGTGCCGGTTTCGAGCGCCAGTCGGTGAGCGACCTTCTCGGCGTCTTCGGGCCTGCAGATGACCTTCACGAGGTGGCCCGGCCGGGATTTCTTCATTGTGACTGGAAGAATCGAGACATCGCGCGCGCCAGCCGCTTTGAGGGTCTGTTGGAGGCCGCCGAGAAGTTCGGGCGAGGCGTCGTCGAGGTTGGTTTCGAGGACGGTGATCGGTTCACGGGTGAGCCGACTGGCCCCATCGCCAACAGTCGCCCGGAGGACGTTCGGGTGTGAGTCGAACGAGCGGTCGCCAGCACCGTAGCCGGTCGACGCCACTGCCATGACTGGGAGGCAGTCGACGCCCTCGGCGAACTGTGCGAGTATCGCCGCCCCCGTCGGCGTTAGTAGTTCCGCGTCGACCGGTCCGCCTCTAATCGACCAGTCGGCCCGCTCGGCGAGTTCGACGACTGCCGGGGCCGGAATCGGATACGTGCCGTGGCTCATCTCGCGGTGGCCGCCGCCGACAGCAACCGGCGTCGTGACGATCCGGTCGACGTCGAGATTTTCGACCAGCAGTGCAGCCCCGACGATGTCGGCGATGGCGTCGTCAGCGCCGACCTCGTGGAAGTGGATCTCTTCGACTGGCTCGTCGTGCACCGCGGCTTCTGCTTCGGCGAGCAAGCCGAACGTCCGACGGGCTTCGAGGGCGACCGACTGCGGAACGTCCATCGAGTCGACGATGTCGATCACGTCTGCGTAGCTCCGGTGTGGGCCGTGGCCTTCGGCGGGGGTGAGTGTCTGGTCGTGATGGTGGTCCTGAGCATCTTTAGTTTCATCATCGTGGTCGTGGCTATCCTTGTGCTCGTTATGGCCGTGATCGTCGGTCAGGAGTACGTCGACAGTTGTCGCCGAGATTCCGTTTTTGATTGTCGATTCGACTACATATCGGACCGGTAGAGCTGACTCGACGGGAGCGAGCGCCGAGCGATCAGCACCGACGGCCAACAGCGCGCCGAGAATCATATCCCCACTGGCACCCAGCCGACCGTCGAACGCAAGCGTTTGCATACCGCATCTACTGCCGAGGTGGTGAAAAATGTGGTCAGTGAAACCGCGGTGGACGTGGGCCAAATGCCGTTTCTTATCCGGGTGTCTTGATGGTCGCTGTTGGGTCCACAGACGCAGCCCTCACTCTGGATTTCGGATATATACAAAACAACCCTGATAATCAGGCGTATCGTGGGGCTTTTTTAACTCGTCTTGCCAAAATCAAGCCATGAGAAATACGAAAATCGTTTGTACGCTTGGTCCCGCCTCAAGCAACCTGGGAACGATCCAATCGCTCGCCGAGGCAGGGATGTCTGTTGCCCGCCTCAATGCGAGCCACGGGTCGACCGAACACCGCGCGACTGTGATCGATCGTGTTCGCGAGGTCGACGCCTCGATGACTGACTCGGTCGCCGTGATGGTCGACCTCAAAGGCCCGGAAGTCCGAACTGCCGAAATCGACTCGCCGGTCATGCTCGAAACCGGCACGGAGGTCGTTTTCGCCGCGGGCGATACGTCGACGCCCGAGTTTGTCGGACTCACTGTCTCTATTAGCGAGTGCGAGCCCGGCGATACGATCCTGCTCGACGACGGCCGAATCGAAGCCCGCGTTCGACGCGTAGACGGCGAGGAGGTCATCGCCGAGATCATTTCGGGCGGCAAACTCCAGAGCCGCAAAGGCGTCAACATCCCCGGCGTCGACCTCGATATCGAACTCATCACCGAGGGCGACAAAAAGGAACTCAGGCTTGCGGCCGACAAAGGGGCCGATTTCGTCGCCGCGAGTTTCGTCCGGGATGCCGAAGACGTGTACGCGATCGTCGACCAACTCGACGAGTTCGGCGGCGGCGAGATTCCGGTCATCGCCAAGATCGAACGGGCTGGCGCGGTCGAGAACCTCGACGGAATTATCAATGCAGCAGATGGCGTCATGGTCGCCCGCGGGGATCTGGGTGTCGAATGTCCGCTCGAAGACGTGCCGATCGTTCAGAAACGGATTATCAAGAAGTGTGTCGCTGCCGGGGTGCCCGTCATCACGGCGACCGAGATGCTCGATTCGATGGTTCACTCGCGCCGGCCGACTCGTGCCGAGGCCTCCGATGTCGCCAACGCCGTTCTCGACGGCACCGACGCTGTGATGCTCTCGGGCGAAACTGCCATCGGTGACCACCCGGTTCGGGTCGTCGAGACGATGGCCACCATCGTCGAAGGTGTCGAGGCGACCGCCGAGTACACCGAGGATATGGAACAGCAGGTACCCTCGGCCCGCGATCAGTCGCGAACCGAAGCGCTGGCGCGTTCGGCGCGCTATCTCGCCCGCGATATCGGTGCCGAAGCGGTTGTCGCCGCCAGCGAATCCGGCTACACGGCCCGGAAAACCGCCAAGTTCCGCCCGCAGGTTCCGATCGTCGCGACGACGCCAAACGACCGCGTTCGTCGACAACTCGCGCTGGTGTGGGGCGTGATCCCGCGCTACTTCGAGTACCAGGAGAACGTCGAGACGATTCTCGAAGGCAGCGTCCAGGCGGCTCTCGACGCAAACGTGGCCGAAAGTGGCGATACGGTGGTCGCCGTTTCGGGGATGCTATCGAGTCTCGATGGTTCGCAGACGACGAACATGCTCAAGGTCCACGTTGCCGCCGAAAAGATCGCTAACGGCAAACAAATCGTCGGTGGCCGGATCGCTGGCCCGCTCGTCCGACTCGAAGACGGTGATCTCTCCGATGTTCCGGACGGCGCTGTTGTCGCACTGTCGGAGGCGTTCGACGGCGAGTTCGACGGAGACCTCGAGAAGATCGGCGGCATTATTGACGCCCGCGACGAGATGACCGGCTATCCCGCCGTGATCGCGCGGGAACTCGGCATTCCGATGCTCAGCGGGGCGGTCGTCCCCGAGGACATCGAGGACGGACAGGTTCTCAGCATCGATGCCGAACGCGGCGTCGTCTTCGATGGGAACGTCCTTCGGACACCCAAACGGTAGGCCTTTGTGTCGGGCGACGCTTGATCACCCATGAGTCGGGGTCCCACATCCGAAGCCGACGAAGACGACCGCGAGTGGCGGTTTAGTGTCGACGAGGTCGGCGAAGACGCCAAACCAGAACCGGTCGAACCGGAGCCGATCGAACCCGAATCGATCTCGCTCGAACACGCGACGTTCGTCGGAATCGGAATCCTGTTGACGCTGGGAATTATCGCTACCGGGTTTATATAACCGCGGCCAGCGCTCCGAGTTCGGTCGACGCAGGGTATCGCCACCCAAAATCACCGACGCATGGAACTATTAAACGGATCGAACACGTACAGTTAGTATGACACTCGTGGCTCAGTTGGACATCGTAACCCCGGATACGTTGCCGCTGTTGCTCATAACAGCCGGGCTGTTGATCTCACTGGCCGAAGCACTCGCTCCCGGGGCGAACTTCATCGTCGTCGGAATTGGCCTGCTCGGTGCCGGACTGGTCGGCCTGCTCGTGAGTCCCCTCGTTGTGCTTAACCCGTTCCTGCTCGGGATTCTCGTGTTGATTTTCGGCGCGATCGCCTTCTATCTCTACCACGAGTTCGATTTCTATGGCGGTAAGGGCCAACAACAGACCAGTGATTCGGCCTCCTTGCAGGGCAAAACCGGCCGAGTAACAGAGCGTGTGACGCCCGCAGGCGGGCAGGTCAAACTCCAGGGCGGCGGCTTCAATCCCTACTACTCGGCGCGGTCGATGGACAACGAACTCCCGGAGGGAACCGACGTGATGGTGGTCGACCCCGGCGGCGGAAACGTCGTGACCGTCGAGGCGCTGTCGATCATTGAGGACGATATCGACCGCCAGTTGGCGGCTGGCCGCTCGGAGTCCGACGAGCCACCCGAACAGGACGAAACCGCAGCCGCAGAGTTCATCGAAAAGCGGGCCGAAGCGGACACTGAGCCCGAATACGAACGGTAGGGACTATAATTTCGCTCTTGTAAACCTCCGATTAATCGCACTGAGCCAACGCTTATGAGTCTGTCAGCCGAAAGACCGGTATGGAACCATTTGTGTTACAGGCGGCACTCACGGTTACTGCAGTCGGCCTTCTGTTCATCTTTGTGGTCGTCATCACGATCTGGCAAACCGTCGAGATCGTCGACGCCTACGAGAAGAAGGCGCTCACCGTGTTCGGCGAGTACCGCAAACTGCTCGAACCGGGGTTCAATATCATCCCACCGTTCGTCTCTCGGACGTACGCGTTCGACATGCGAACACAGACGCTGGACGTCCCGCGTCAGGAGGCGATCACCCGCGACAACTCACCGGTGACTGCCGACGCCGTCGTCTACATCAAAGTGATGGACGCGAAAAAGGCCTTTTTGGAGGTCGACAACTACAAAAAGGCCGTCTCGAACCTCGCCCAGACCACCCTCCGAGCAGTGCTCGGCGATATGGAACTCGACGACACGCTCAACAAGCGCCAGGAGATCAACGCCAAAATCAGAACGGAGCTCGACGAGCCCACCGACGAATGGGGTATTCGTGTCGAGAGCGTCGAGGTGCGTGAGGTCAACCCCTCCAAGGAAGTCCAACAGGCGATGGAACAACAGACGTCGGCCGAGCGCCGACGCCGGGCGATGATTCTCGAAGCACAGGGAGAACGCCGCTCGGCAGTCGAGAAGGCCGAGGGTGACAAACAGAGCGACATCATCCGGGCCCAGGGTGACAAACAGAGCCAGATTCTCGAAGCCCAGGGTGATGCAATTTCGACGGTCCTCCGAGCGAAATCCGCCGAGGCGATGGGCGAGCGCGCGATTATCGAACGCGGGATGGAGTCGCTCGAACGCATCGGCGAGGGCGAGTCGTCGACGTTCATTCTGCCCCAAGAACTCACCTCGCTTGTCGGACGCTACGGCAAACAGCTGTCGGGCAGCGACGTCCAGGAAAGCGAAGGGCTCGAAGGCAAGGAGTTCGACGCCGAAACCCGCAAAATGCTCGGACTCGACGATATCGACGAAATCCTCGGCGAGATCGATCAGGCCGCCGAGATGGATATCGAACGGCTCGAACAGGAGGCCGAACAGGTCAAAACCGGCGATTCTGGAATCAAGAGCCCCGATGAAGTCATCGAGGAAGCTGACGATGACCTCGACGAGGAGCCGCTGACCGAAACGGAAACCTCACCCGACGGTGGACAGCGAGTCGACCGTGAAACCGAAACAGAACGGTAAGTAGTCAGTTCACAACCGCAAGGAAATGCTGTTATGCGGCTCCTAACGTCCGCTTAGGACGAATTAGGGTCGAAGTACTTTTATCAGTGATGTCCCCTACGGATGGTAGATGGCTGATCCCGTCGACGAACGGAAACGAACAACGCTCCGCCGGTTTGCTGCGCTTGGAGCAGCGACACCCTTCGTAGGGCTGGCCAGCGGAAGGGATCAGGCAATCAATGAATCAGAACAAACGGAGTCTCGAAGTGAGGTTCCGGATGCGATTCGGGGTTATTTGTCGACCACGCCCGGTGCGCATTTCTCGAAGCTCCGCGACGACCTCCAACTCGGCACCGGTGAGACCCAACATCACCTCCGTGCGCTTTCGGAGGCCGAAGCGATCGAGTCGCGTCGAGACGGCGAGTACCGTCGGTTCTTCCCTGCCAATCGATTCTCCAAGTTCGAACAGGTCGCCTTGGGTTATCTACGGCGGCCGACGCCACGAGGAATGCTCATCGAACTGCTCGAATCGCCCGCCGAAACCGGGAGTGCGCTTGCCGACCGACTGTCGGTTTCACGGTCGACCGTCAGCACCTACGCACGGGAGTTGGAGGACGTGGGTCTGCTCGACCGTTCGGACGGCTACGTCGTCGAGCGACCCGAAACCGTGCTGACGCTCTTGATCCGGTTTGCCGATTCGTTCGGCGCAAAAACCGTCGAGTTCGCGTCGGGTGCAGACGAACTCATTCGGTTCGACCGTTCGTAAAATCGAGAACAGTTATTTATTCTGCGTGGTCGTTCGGTGACTCCGAGATGTCGACTTCGCTCTCGGAAGCGTCGGTAACCATCTCGCGAGGGATCACGTCGAGACAGGCGACCCGGTCGCCGCTTTCGAGTTCCATCACGATAACACCCATCGTGTTGCGGCCGACGATCGAGATGCCTTCGACGGGCGTCCGCATTATCTGGCCGGATTTGCTCATGACGATCAGGTGATCGCCCGGACCGACTGTCTCCATTGCACAGACCTGGCCGTTGCGGCTGTTGGTTTTGATGTCGATCAGTCCCTTGCCGTTGCGGGACTGTACTCGGTACTCTTCGATATCCGAGCGCTTGCCGTATCCGTTTTTGGTGACGGTGAGCACCCAACTGTGTCGGTCGGTGTCGACTCCTGCCACACCGGCGACAGTGTCGTCGCCCTGAAGGTCGACGCCCCGAACGCCGCGGGCGCTCCGACCCATTGCTCGCACATCCGCTTCGTCGAACCGGATGGTCATCCCGTCGGCGGTCGCAACGACCAGCGTTCGGTCGCCGTCAGTGACCTCGACGTCGACCAGTTGGTCGCCGTCTTCGAGTCGGACCGCGCGAATCCCCGTTTTTCTGATGTTCTGGAACTCCTCGACGGAGGTGCGTTTGATGTAGCCGTCGCGAGTCACCATCGTCAGATACCGTTGGCCGTCGATCTCGTCGGTCTCGATGTCGTCCATGTTGACGACCGCGGTAAGCTCCTCACCCTGATTGAGATCGAGCAGGTTGACCGCCGACTTGCCGCGGGCAGTCCGGCTCATCTCGGGAATCTGGAAGCCACGAAGGGTGTAGATTTGGCCCAGATTCGAGAAACAGAGCAGATAGTCGTGGCTGTTAGCGACGAACACCGACGACACCGAGTCGCCCTCTTTGAGATCCGAGCCGATGATCCCCTTGCCGCCGCGGTTCTGGGCCGAAAACGTCGACAGCGGCATGCGCTTGATGTAGTCGTCTTCGGACATGACGACGACCGAATCCTCCTCGGGAATAAGGTCTTCGTGAGCGACCGAGCCCGTATCCTCGATGAACGACGTCCGTCGGTCGTCGTCGTATTCGGCCTTGATTTCGAGGAGTTCGGATTCGATAACGCCCAGCAGCTCGGACTCGTTGGTGAGAATCTCAGTCAGGCGTTCGATTCTGGCTTGGACCTCCTCGTATTCGTCTTCGATTTCTCTGGCTTCCATCGAGGTTAGCGAACCCAGTTGCATCGCGACGATGTGTTCGACCTGTGGCTCGGTGAAGCCGAACTGCTCGCGGAGGGCGGCTTTCGCCGCGTCGCGGTCGTCGGCGTCCTGGATCGTCTCGACGACCGCGTCGACGTTGTTGAGTGCGGTCAGTCGACCCTCGAGAATGTGGGCGCGGTCTTCGGCCTCGTCGAGTTCGAACTGCGAGCGCCGACGGACGACCTCGCGGCGGTGCTCAAGGTAGTGCTGGATCGTCTCTCTGAGCGTCAACACCTGTGGCGAGCCGTCGACCAACGCGAGGTTGATCACACCGAAAGTGCGTTCGAGGTGGCTTTCGAGCAGCTGGTTTTTGACGACGTCGACCATCGCATCCCGCTTGAGTTCGATCACGACGCGAATCCCGTCGCGGTCGGACTCGTCGCGGAGGTCGCGAATCCCCTCGAGTTTGCCCTCGTTGACATCGTCCGCAATACGCTCGACAAGCCGGGATTTGTTTTCCTGATACGGAAGTTCGTTGATAACGATCCGGCCTTCCTCCTCGTCGGTCTCGAAGTCGGCCCGGATTCGGACGCGGCCGCGGCCCGTTTTGTAGGCGCTGTGGACGCCCGCTCGGCCGACGATGTTCGCGCCGGTCGGGAAGTCTGGCCCTTTGATGTGGCCCATCAGGTCTTCGACCGTCGCGTCGGGGTTGTTGATCAGGTGAACCGTCGCGTCGATAATCTCGCCGAGGTTGTGCGGCGGGATGTTGGTCGACATGCCGACGGCGATCCCCGACGAGCCGTTTACGAGGAGGTTGGGGAACGCCGACGGTAGGACGTCGGGCTCTTCGAGGCGGTCGTCGTAGTTCGGCACGAAGTCGACGGTGTCCTTGTCGATATCCGCGAGCAACTCCTCGGCGATCGGATCCATCCGTGCCTCAGTGTATCGCATTGCGGCCGGTGGATCGCCGTCGACCGATCCGAAGTTGCCTTGGCCGTCGACGAGCGGATAGCGCATCGAGAAGTCCTGGGCCATCCGCGCCAGCGTGTCGTAAATTGCGCTGTCGCCGTGTGGGTGGTAGTCACCCATCGTTTCACCCACGATCGAGGAGCTCTTTCGGTGGGCCGACCCCGATGAAACGCCAGCTTCGTCCATCGCGTACAGGATGCGGCGGTGAACGGGTTTGAGCCCGTCACGGACATCGGGTAGGGCGCGTCCGGCGATGACAGACATGGCGTAGTCGATATACGACTGCTCCATCTCGTCTTCGATTCGTGCTGTCTCGATACGGGCTGCGTCAACGTCGGGTTTGTCTGGTAGATCTGCACTCATATTAGATGTCGACCCATTCGGCTTCGGTCGCGTGGTCTTTGATAAACTGTTTGCGTGGTTCGACCGCATCGCCCATCAGTACCGAAAACATCCGGTCGGCGGCTGCGGCGTCTTCGATCGTAATGCGCTTGAGAATCCGGTTTTCGGGGTCCATCGTCGTCTCCCACAGTTGATCCGGATTCATCTCGCCCAACCCTTTGAATCGCTGGACTTGGGTTGGGTTTCCATTGCATTTTTCCTCGACGATCCGGTCGCGGTCTTCTTCGGTCATCGCGTCGTACGTCTCGCCACGGTACCGCACGCGGTAGAGCGGTGGTTGGGCCGCGTACACGTAGCCCGCCTCGATGAGGGGTTTCATGTGGCGGTACAGAAGGGTAAGGAGGAGCGTTCGGATGTGTGCCCCGTCGACATCGGCGTCGGTCATGATGATAACCTTGTGGTAGCGTGCCTCGTCGATGTCGAACTCCTCGCCGACGCCCGCGCCGATCGCGGTAATCAGTGCGCGGATCTCGGTGTTTTCGAGAATGCGATCGAGGCGGTGTTTCTCGACGTTGAGGATCTTACCCTTGATAGGGAGAATCGCCTGGTTGTACCGATCGCGGCCCTGTTTTGCACTTCCCCCTGCCGAATCTCCCTCGACGACGAACAGCTCGCTGTCGGCGGGATCACGAGTCTGACAGTCGGCGAGTTTGCCCGGTAAGGCGGTCGACTCAAGCGCGCTTTTCCGGCGTGTCAGTTCCTCGGCTTTCTTGGCGGCTTTGCGGGCCCGTGCGGCCTCGGCGGCCTTGCGGACGACAGCGCGGCCGGTCTCGGGGTTCTCTTCGAGGTAGGTCCGGAGATGCTGGTGGGTCGCGCTCTCGACGATTCCGCGCACCTCGCTGTTGCCGAGTTTGGTCTTGGTTTGGCCCTCGAACTGCGGGTCGGGGTGTTTAACCGAGATCACGGCCGTCAGCCCCTCGCGGACGTCTTCGCCCTTGAGGTTCTCTTCGAGGTCGTCGGTCAGGCCGTGTTCGTTGGCGTAGTCGTTGACGACACGGGTGAGCGCGGTTTTGAATCCGGTGAGGTGAGTGCCGCCTTCACGCGTGTTGATGTTGTTGGCAAAGGCGTGGACCGACCCTTGGAGTTCGTCGGTCGCCTGGATGGCGATTTCGACATGGATGTTCTGGTCGTCGTCAGCAAAGTAGATGACGTCGTCGTGGAGTGCGGTCCGGGTTTCGTTGAGATAGCCGACGAACTCCCGGATACCGCCTTCGTAGATGAACTGCTCGGCCTCCCCGGAGCGCTCGTCTTGGAGGTGGATCTCGACACCGGAGTTGAGAAACGCGAGTTCGCGAAGCCGGTTGGCCAGCGTCGAGTAGGTGAAATCGGTCGTCTCGAAGATCTCGTCGTCGGGCCAAAACCGGATCATGGTACCGGTTGCTTCGTCCTCTGTTGTCGGTCGGACCTTCTCGAAGGCGTCGACTTCGGGTTCACCGTGATCGAACTGGTGTTTCCAGACGTGGCCGTCGCGTTTGACTTCGACTTCCAGCCATTTGGAGAGTGCGTTGACGACCGAAACGCCGACACCGTGCAAGCCACCAGAGACCTGGTAGGATTTGTTGTCGAACTTGCCGCCAGCGTGAAGCACCGTCATGATGACTTCGAGCGCGGGTCGGTCGTACTGTTCGTGGATGTCGACCGGAATCCCCCGGCCGTCGTCGGAGACGGAGACCGAGTTGTCTTCGTGGATCGTCACCTCGATGTGGTCACAGTGACCGGCCAACGCCTCGTCGATCGCGTTGTCGACGACCTCGTAGACGAGATGGTGGAGTCCGCGGCCGTCGGTCGAGCCGATATACATCGCCGGACGCTTCCGGACGGCCTGGAGGCCTTCGAGAACCTGAATCTGTCCGGCCCCGTATTCGTTTTCGCCTGACATAGAACTAGTTTTGTCTAGTTGTTCCCGTGGGATAAAGCCCTCGCACGCGCGGGCGCAACAACTGTGAACCGGCCAGTATGGCATGCCAGTCGGTTGCACGGTACTCCGTTTCATGTGTGTAAACTACAACAGCGTATCGTGTCGACGGGGCTGTCCCCATGCGATCTGGTCGTGTTGCCGTGCCGAACAGGT
This sequence comes from Halohasta sp. A2, assembly GCF_056175805.1. Classification (NCBI taxonomy): domain Archaea; kingdom Methanobacteriati; phylum Methanobacteriota; class Halobacteria; order Halobacteriales; family Haloferacaceae; genus Halohasta; species Halohasta sp. A2. Next base: position 13,351 of record NZ_JAQFWV010000044.1, read on the forward strand.
TTTAATGGCTCCGCAGAAAGCATGCGTATAGAATGACGTCATTCCAGGCAGAACTCGCGGATGAGGGGATCGCCGAAGAGCTGGCCAAAGGCCAGCGAGAGATCTCTATCGCCGAGTTCTTCGAGAAGAACAAGCACATGCTCGGCTTCGACTCGGGCGCTCGCGGGCTGGTCACCGCGGTCAAAGAGGCCGTCGACAACGCGCTCGATGCGACCGAAGAAGCCGGCTTTCGACCCGACATCTACGTCGAAATAACGGAAGTCGGTGACTACTATCGGCTCATTATCGAGGACAACGGGCCGGGGATCACGAAAGAACAACTCCCTAAGGTCTTCGGGAAACTCCTCTATGGGTCTCGATTCCACGCCAGAGAGCAGAGTCGCGGCCAGCAGGGTATCGGTATTTCGGCCGCAGTCCTCTACTCGCAGCTCACCAGCGGGAAACCCGCCAAAATCACGAGCCGAACCCAGGGAGACGACCAAGCCGAGTACTTCGAGCTGATTATCGACACCGACACCAACGAGCCCGAGATTCGCGATTCGAAGTCGACGACATGGGACCGAACCCATGGCACGCGAATCGAGTTGGAGATGGAAGCCAACATGCGGGCGCGCCAGCAGCTTCACGACTATATAAAGCATACCGCGGTTGTCAACCCCCACGCCCGCATCGAACTCAGGGAGCCGGGACTCGACGAACCGCTCAAATTCGAACGCGGGACCGACCAGCTGCCGGCCGAAACAAGCGAGATACGCCCGCACCCTCACGGGGTCGAACTCGGCACACTTCTCAAAATGTTGGCGGCGACCGAGTCCTACTCTGTCTCTGGGTTTCTGCAAGAGGAGTTCACCCGCGTCGGCAAAAAGACGGCCGCGAACGTGCTCGAAGCGTTTCGCGACCGCCACTACGGCCGCGAGCTATCGTGGCCGACCCCCAACCGTAACGTCGACATCACCGCCGCGATCACCGCTGCGGTCTCGAACAAGGGTGCCGATGCCACGCAGTCGTTCGCCAGTGGGATCGAGGCCGTGCTCGAAAACCGTGAGCGAACCGCCCGTTTCGAGTTGGTCGACATCGTCAACAACGTGGCCGAAAGCGTCGAAAACGAGACCGGGCGCACGTTCGGCTCGACGGTGCGAGGCAAGGCAGTCGACGCCGTCTGGGCCGAACTAACCGCCTACGAACCCGACGCGGAGGACGGACGCGATCGGCTCACGCCAGCGATCTACGCACTGGTCGACGAGGCGACGAGCACCCGAAAAGACGACGCGACCGTCCAGGCGCTCGCCGAGCGAATCGTCCGCCGGATCACCAAGCAGTCCGACTCGGGATTCCGATTTACACACAAGGAACTCGATACATTGGTCGACGAGACCGCCGACGCGACCGTCGAGTACGACGACGTGACCGTCGGCGAGACCGCCCGCGAGAACATCCTTGAGTCGCTGTGGGCGGTCTCCCGAACGGTACCGGACGACCCACCAAAGGTGCGAAAGATCTCCGACAGCCGCGATACCGCCAGCGAACTATTGGAGGCGATGCGCGAGACGAACATCCTCGCGCCGCCGACCGACTGTCTGTCGCCGATCACCGCCGACCTGCTCGAAGCCGGCCTCCGAAAGGAGTACGATGCCGATTTCTATGCGGCGGCCACGCGCGATGCGGACGTCCACGGCGGCGATCCCTTCATTGTCGAGGCCGGGATCGCCTACGGGGGCGAACTGAAAGCCGAGGGCAAGGTCGACTTGCTGCGATTCGCCAACCGCGTCCCGCTGGTCTACCAGCAGGGTGCGTGTGCGATCACTGACGTCGTCAAGTCGATCGGCTGGCGCAACTACCGCCTCGACCAGCCCGGTGGCAGCGGCATTCCCAACGGCCCCATGGTCCTGATGGTCCACGTCGCCTCGACCAACGTCCCCTTCACGAGCGAGTCGAAGGACGCGCTCGCGAACATTCCGGCGATCGAAGACGAGATCGAACTGGCGATCCGCGAGGCCGCCCGCGAACTCAAATCCTATCTCAACAAGCGCCGGTCGCTCAAGAAGCGCCAAGAAAAACAGGACGTTCTGAGCCGAATCCTGCCGGAGATGGCTGACAAGGTCGCCGAAGTAACCGGCAGAGAGCGACCCAACATCGAGGGAGCGATGGGCCGCATTATGAACAACCTCTGTATCGACCGCGAGATCGAATCCGGGACCGTCACACTGACGGTCGAAAACTACTCGGACAGAAGCGAATCACCCGAGATCACCGAGATCGTGAGCGTCAAGCCGGGAGATCTCAACGGCGATGCGAGCGTCGTCGACCTCGACGGCGAGTGGTACATCCAGTGGTCGCCCTCGGTGTCGGCCGGCGAGGACGCCGAGCTGACGTACACGGTCAGTGAGACGGCCGACTTCGATATCACGGTCGACGGTGTCGACGACGAGAAACTAACCCTCAACGCCTAACAAGCCAACAATGAGTACACGAACTGACGAAGCACGAGCCCGACAACAGCTCATCGACTTAGCCGCGGAGTTCTACGACCAGTTTGCCGGCGGCCAGATTCCCGAGATGACTCTGCCGACGCGAACGAAAAGCAACATCGAGTACGACACAGATTCAGGAGTGTGGGTCTATGGGGACCGGACCTCCTCGCGGAGTGCGAACTCGGTTCGGGGTGCCCGCAAGCTCCTCAAAGCGGTGTATACCATCGAGTTCCTCGCCCAGCAGTTGGACGAAGATCGCTCTTCTACCCTCCGAGAACTCTACTACCTCTCCGAATCGTGGGACAACACCGAGGCGCACTTCTCGGACCAAGACGAGTCGAACCAACTGATTGAGGATCTCGAAATCGTCTCGGATGTCACCCGCGAGGACCTCCACATGCGGCCCGAAGAGTCCGGTGCGACGTTGATGGGCCCACTGCTCATTCGCGAACAGACACGCCGTGGCGAACGCGAGATCCACTGCCAGGAAGACGTCGGTGAGGGAGGCTACCAGATCCCGAATAATCCCGATACGATCGAGTTTCTCGAAGCCGACATCGATTTCGTCCTCTGTGTGGAGACCGGCGGGATGCGTGACCGCCTAATTGAGAACGGGTTCGACGAGCAGTACAACTGTATGGTCGTCCACCTCAAAGGCCAGCCCGCCCGCGCGACCCGACGAATCATCAAGCGGCTCCACGACGAGCTCGACCTTCCGGTCACGGTTTTCTGCGACGGCGATCCGTGGTCCTACCGAATCTACGGCTCGGTCGCCTACGGGTCGATCAAATCCGCCCACCTCTCGAAGTATCTAGCGACGCCGGAGGCCGAATATATCGGGATTCAGCCGCAGGATATCGTCGACTACGACCTGCCGACCGATCCGCTCTCGGATTCGGATATCAACGCGCTCGAATCCGAACTGACCGATCCACGGTATCAGACCGAGTACTGGACCGAACAGATCGAACTCCAGCTCGAAATCGATAAGAAGGCCGAACAGCAGGCGCTCGCGGCGCGTGGACTGGACTTCGTGACCGACACGTATCTACCGGAACGGCTTGACGCGATGGACGTAATCTGATCGGCAAAGCGTACTACTATCTGAAAAGCAATCGTTCAGTCTGCAGCTCTGGTGTTCACTGTTTTGGACTGCGTATCAACAGTTTGTTCGATGGTGATTGTCGTGTCCTCACCACGTTCGACGGTAACTGTCAGCGTATCGTACTCGAAGCGAACCGTCGTCGTTGGTGTCCCGGAGCCACTGGCGGCAGATGACACCGTTCGTTCGAGCGCCTCGACGTCGATCACACTGCCAACCGGTGGCGTGAGCTCGGTCGCGTCGACACCTTGGTAGGCAGCGAGTTGCTGTGGAAGGCGCACACGGAGTGGTGTCTCGGAAGACATATCTGTACTAGGGGATAGATATATGTAAATTTACGTCGGACATTCGTATGACAGAGGTAGTCGTTCCATCATTATACCGAGGTCCCGGAGTCGGCTGCGGTATCGTCGGCTCGCCGACGGCGAGAGAGCACGGTTTTTATACATAATCGAGGAGAATACCTGACCCTTTAGGGTCAGGATGAATCCGACAATTCCTACACAATCCACCGGCAATGGCAGGGTCGGATATTCCACCGTTCTTAAACCGAACCTTTACAAGAAAAGCGATTATAAGTGTTTATACAGGCGTTTAGAATGCTGAAAGTCCACCGCACCCACCGGGCAAAAATCCTCAACCACGGACAGGTAGAGAACTCGCTCGACCGGCACGGATGGTCGGCCAGCAAACTCTGGAACGTCGCCAACTACCACTCTCGTCAAGAGTGGGACGAAACGGGCGGGATACCCGATCACGGCGACCTCAAAAACGAACTGAAGAGTCATCCAAAATACAAGGGGCTGCACTCGCAGTCCAGTCAGAAAGTTCTGGAAGAGCTTTCTGAAGCCTTCAACTCGTGGTACGAAACGAGCAAGTCTGATGATCGTGCGAACCCGCCCGGCTACCGCAAGAAAAACTACTACGACCAACAGGGCCGTCTTGTCCACGAAGAACACCCGCGTTCGACGGTGACGTGGAAGCAAAACGGCATCAAACACGACACTAAGAACAACCGTGTTCGACTCTCAAAGGGCGCGAATCACAAGGAACACCCGAAAGCATGGGAGTACATTCTTGTCGAATACGAAACCCGTCCCGGCGTTACCGTTGAGAACCTGCAACAAGTTAGGGCCGTCTACGACAAGGCAAAAGCACGCTGGGAACTGCACCTCGTCTGTAAAGACGAGATTGAGACACCCAACGCACCCGGAACCGAGACGGCTGGTATCGACCTCGGTATTAGTAACTTTGCGGCGGTCGCCTACAGCACCGAAGAATCCAGCCTGTACCCCGGCAACCGCTTGAAGCAAGATGGGTACTACTTCCCGAAGGAGATCGCCAAGTGTGACAACTCTGGTGCCGACAAAGCCACTCGATTACACGCGAAATGGTCGGAACGCCGCACTCACTTTTTTCACTCCTTAGCGAAACACATCGTAGAACGGTGTGTCAAAAACGAAGTTGGCCGAATTAACATCGGTGACCTCGAAGGTGTTAGAGAAGATGAAAATGGTGACTCGAAAAACTGGGGTCGACACGGCAACCTTGACCTGCACGGGTGGCCGTTCGACCGCTTTACAAAGATTCTCACATACAAAGCGAAAGTCAAGGGAATCGAGGTGGTGGAAGTTTCAGAGCGTAACACGAGCAAGACGTGTTGCGTCTGCGGTAGTGAAGACGATAGTCAGCGTGTCAAGCGTGGCCTCTACGTCTGTGAGGAGTGTGACGCGGCGTTCAACGCTGACGTGAATGGAGCCGAGAACATCCGTCTCAACATCAACGACAAAAGTAACTCCGAGTCTTCGGCCAGTTTGGGCGAGGATAGGAGTACCGGCTGGTTGGCACAGCCTGGAGTCTACCTTTACGACTTGTCCAGCGGATTCCAACCGCAGGCACAAGTGGTGGACTGCAAACCGTAATATCCCAATCCAGCGGTGCGGTGCCGTGGGATTCCCGCGTCTTCAGGCGCGGGAGGATGTCAATAGTAGGAGCAGCCCCCCCACAAGAGCGACTACCTCGGTCGGATGAGTGACGCCCCAGAGCTGGTAGCTCCGCTCGCGTGCCCGGTCATCGAACGAGCCATGGGCTCCGTAGTCGACCGTATCGTCGAGCGGCTCTCGGAGGTTGTCGACTCTGTCGGGGTCCTCGAGGGAGATGACGAGGATTCCGACGAGCGTGTCGTTGACGTAGGCGGCCGCCGTCGGCGCACTGAAGACGATCGGGGCCATCAGCAACTAGAACCCGACGAAGCCGTTGGCTGTTTGGGGGCCTCGGTGGCGTATGTTGTGGCTGGATTGTTACCCCTTGGCTACCGATCGACCGGGTCGGCGAGAAGGCTTAGGTAGCGGTTCGTGGTAGCCTCCCGGGATGACGCTCCAACAGTCCCTCGAAAAACGGCTCCACGAGACCGCACGGGATGACAACCGACTCCCGGAGAGCCCGCGTGGGATCCACGCCGCCGTCGCCGCGCTCCGCGGCCTCCAGGCGGGGTTCGTCGCAACCCTGATCATGACAGCCTTCCGACTCCCGATTATGCGGTCGCTGCCGCCGTCGGCCAACTTCTGGGCGATGTATGTCGGCCGCGGCGACGTCGACGACTATCCTGGAGTTGGACTCGCCTTACACCTGCTGTATGGGACGGTCGGCGGCGCACTCTTCGGAGGGCTATTCGGGCTACTGTCGGCCGAGCGCGCAATCGAGCCCGAACAACGGGGGATCGTTTGGGGGGCCGTCTTCGGGCTGGTGATGTCGGTGTTCGGCACCCAAGTTGTCCTCAACGGACTGCTGAATACGCGGCTGGAGGCCGACGAAATCGCGCTGTTTCACGCGGGCCATCTCGTCTACGGTATCGCCCTTGGCGCGTGGGTCGGCTCCCGAACCGAGGGTGTCGAAAGCGTCGAGACCGAGTACGATTACGAATCGGACCCGTAGCACTGTAGCGAGACAACAGAGAAACCACAGACTCAGCGAACGATCGACTGCCGAGATCAGTCCTGCAAAACCACCCGAGGCCACGAACGTCATCACGAACTACCAGACGAACACCGCAAAATACTCCCGGCCGCCGCCGAGAAGCGGAGAGACCACGGGATTCGGTTGCGTGCGGAGGACTGCCACACAATCACGGGTAAGCGTGCGTTTGGTTCATAAAACGGTCGAGCAGTCGCATCCCCTGGCTTTCGACTTCACTGATAAGAATCTGCGGAGCAACCGTTTGTTGGGGATTCAGCTGCCGACCCCAAGGGCGACCAGCAGAACACCGATCCCGACGACTGCCGCCAAGCCGATCCAGTTGCGCGTCGTGTCGAGGCTCTCGGGGAGCTGTCGGTGAGCGAATAAATAAACGAAGTAGACACTCAGCGGCGACAGCCGGAGGAGCGAACTCGCCTCGACGTCGAGGCCGTATTCGAGGACGACCGTCACCGCAATCGTCGTGGCAGCGACCGCCGCCGCCACCGCCGTATCTCTCCGTGCGTTGTCGAGATCCATGTGAGTCGACGCTACAGCGATCAGGATATAAAAGGAAACGAAACGGTCGCGTCAGTGAGGCTCAGTCAGGCTTCGTCTTCGAGTTCGTCGGCGAGTTCGTCGGCGTCGAGATCGACGTCTTCGAGGTCGACATCGTCGAGTGCCGCTTCGACGTCCTCGGCACCGCCGAGGCCGCCCATCCCGCCCATGCCGCCGAACATGCCGCCCATGCCGCTGCCGTCGAGGATCTCCTGGACGATCACGCGGTCGACGCCGGTTTTGGCGATGATCTCCTGGGCGATCTGGCCCTTCGACATCAGCCACTGCTGGTTCATCGTCAGCTGGGGCGTCGATTCGATGTAGAGCGTCTCTTTTTCGACCGTCTGGGTCTCGAACTCGGGTTCGGCATCCTCATCATCATCGTCATCATCATCCGAGTCGACGGGGACCTCTTCTTCGACCTCGTCGGTCTCGATCCACAGCGGCGGGGCGTGCTGGAGGTACATTCCGAGCAGGCCCTCGGCTTTGCCTTCTGCGTCTTCGACTTCCTCGAGGACTTCGTACTCGTATTCGAGCTCCTCGCCAGCCAGCGGATGGTTGAAGTTGACGCGTGCGCGGCCGCCGATGATCGTCTCGATGTGGCCATGCTGGTTGTCGATCTGAACGTTCGCGCCGGGGTAGCGATCGTCCTCGTCGATCTTGTCGGCGCTGACCGTCCGAACCTGGTCGGGGTCGTACTCGCCGAAGGCCTCCTCGGCCGAGATGACGACCGAGCCCTCGTCGCCGACTTCGCCGCCGATCAGTGCCTCGTCGACGGATTCGAAGACGTGGCCCTCGCCGATGATGACCGTGCGTGGGGAAAACTCGTGTTGCTCGGTGTCGATACCGGCCTCTTCGGCGACCTCCAGGATCGTCGTGTCGACCACGTCGTCGTCCTCGGTCGTCCGAAGGGTGTAGTCGAGCTTGACGAAATCGCCGTTCTGGAACCCTGTCTCAGTCTCCGATGCAGCGTCTGCAGACTCATCAGCGTCAGCGGCAGCGTCCGCTTCGGCCTGTTCATCACTCATACGCTCACAAACTGTCGATGCACCCTTAAGAAGCACGGTTCGCGGTGGCCAACCCACAGAAGCTTTCCGGATACAGCGGGAGGCCCAGGTATGTACGAAGTCGAACTCAAGCTCCGGGCCAACCACGACGAACTCCGTGAGGCACTGGACGAACTCGGAGCCGACCACGTCGACAGCCGCACACAGAACGACACCTACTACAACGCGCCCCACCGCGACTTCGCGGAGACCGACGAGGCCCTGCGCGTTCGCTATGAGCAGCCCGCAGACGGCGAGTCCGTCACCAAACTCACTTATAAAGGGCCACTTGTCGAACGCGAATCGAAGACGCGAGAGGAACACGAAACAACGGTCGACGACGACCAGGCGCTGACCGGGATTCTCTCGGGGCTCGGCTTCGAGCCTGCGGCGCGAGTCGAAAAGAACCGCGAGTTCTACGCGTTGGATGGCTACACGATCAGCCTCGACAGCGTGACCGGCCTCGGCGAGTTCATCGAGATCGAGCGGGAGGCGACCGAAAACGAGGTCGAGCGTGTTCGCGAAGGCGCGGTCGACCTGCTAGGGCAACTCGGTCTCGATCCAAGCGACCAGATTCGAACCTCGTATCTCGGACTGTTGCTCGACGCGAACGCCGACAAATAATGCCCAGTAGTTATTTTATATCGGACAGAGGTTTCCGCAAGTTATAGCATGCCCGCCTCCGAACAGTCCGATAATGAGTCGGAATATTCAGGTTAGCGAACTCGATCGGCGGGCCGTCGAGGATCAGACGGTCGAGATCGTCGAGCGGAAGGGAATCGGTCACCCCGATTCGATCAGCGACGGCCTCGCCGAGAGCGTTTCACGGGCCCTCTCGCAGCTGTATTTGGATCGTGTCGGCAGAGTCCTCCACTACAACACCGACGAGACCCAACTGGTCGCCGGTCGGGCCGCCCCCGCGTTCGGCGGCGGCGAGGTCATCGAACCGATGTACATCCTGATCGTCGGCCGGGCGACCAAACAGTACGACGGCGAAGAGTTGCCGGTTAACGCCACCGCGCTTGCGGCGGCTCGCGAGTATCTCGCTGCAAACATCCCGGAACTCGAGTACGGCACCGACGTGATCGTCGACGTCAAACTCGGCGAGGGCTCGGGCGACCTCCAAGAGGTCTTCGGCGAGGAGGCTGCGACCGTTCCGATGGCCAACGACACCTCGTTCGGCGTCGGCCACGCCCCGCTGACCGAAACCGAACAGATCGTGTACACGGCTGAAACCCGGCTCAACTCGACGTACGCCGACGAACACCCCGAACTTGGCCCCGACGTCAAGATCATGGGCAAACGCGAGGGCGACCACATCAACATCACCGTCGCCGCCGCGATGATCGACGCCTACATCGCCGACATCGAGGCTTACGCCGCCGCGGTCGACAACGTCGAAGCCTACGTCACCGAACTAGCCGAAGAGATCACAGACAGGGAGGTAAGCGTCGACGTTAACACCGCTGACGATCTCGACGAGGGTTCCATCTATCTCACAGTCACCGGCACTTCGGCCGAACAGGGCGACGACGGCTCGGTGGGTCGGGGCAACCGCGCCAACGGCCTGATTACGCCCAACCGACCGATGAGTATGGAGGCCACCTCCGGCAAAAACCCCGTCAACCACATCGGCAAAATCTACAATCTGCTGTCGACTGAGATTGCCGAATCGGTCGTCGACGAGGTCGACGGGATTCGGGATCTCCAGGTCCGACTCCTGAGCCAGATCGGCAAACCAATCGACAAGCCCCACGTCGCCGACGCCCAAGTCGTCACCGAAACAGGCGTTGCTGTCGCTGACGTCGACGGCGAGATCCGCGAAATCGTCGACCGTGAACTGGCCGATGTTACATCGGTGACCAGGAAGGTCATCGATGGCGAAATTTCAACGTTTTAGCGTGTTCTGACGCTGAATTACCATACAAAAACAGTATTCTTTTGCCTGTTGGTTCGTTGCAGTAGGTAGATGCGTCGTCGACTGAGTGCGGGATCGATCGCCGGTGTCGGCATTGCGACTGCGATCCTGACGTTATCATTTATATCGAGAACGCCGTCACCAGGTGGGTTGGTGTTCGTCTCAGACGTGGTCGTCCCGCTGCTGTATTCGGCGCTGCTCGTCGGAGCGAGCTACTGGGCATGGGCCGACAGATCGGACAGTCAGGCGATGATTCGGCTTGCATTGTGGTGTCTCGGGGGTGCTGTCGTCGGTGGCGGCCTGGAGTTTTTGACACTCTACTCGCAGTTCGAAACCGGCGACGTAATCTCGAAAGAGCTCCAACGAATGAACGCAAGCGTCGGTCTCGGTGCTGTCGTCGGGATCGCGTTCGGATTTTATGACATCGAGCGTCGGCGAACTAAACGCCGCGAATGGCAACTTCAGCGGCAGGTCGACCGGCTCGAAGAGTTCGCTTCTATCGTCTCGCACGACCTCCGGAGCCCACTGACGGTCGCCCGCGGCCGGATGGAACTGCTAACGGCAAGTCACGATCTGGAGGACGAACACGTCGACCAGATCGAGTTCGCCCACGAGCGAATGACTGAAATCATCGACGACTCGTTGGCGCTGGCGCGTGGCGGCCACGATGTCACTGACACCGAACACGTCGAGATCGAGTCGGTGGCAACGAGCGCTTGGCAGACCACTGGCGCGTCATCGTCGAACCTTCAGATCACGAACAGTGAGAGCATTGAAGCCGACCAAGAGCGACTCAAACGGCTGTTCGAGAACCTGTTCCGCAACAGCGTGGAACACGGTTCGACACGTAGTCAGCGCGAAAATCGCGCTGCCGATAGCGTCGAGGAGGGTTCGGGCGACGACGCGTCGACAGACGCTGCTGGCCTCACGATCACGGTGGGAACGTTAGCGAACGGTGTCGGCTTTTTTGTCGAAGACGACGGTGTTGGCGTCCCCGACTCCGTTCGTGATAGCGCCTTTGAGGCGGGAAAAACCGGGTCGGGCTCAGGTAGCGGTCTCGGGCTGGCGATCGTTCGACGGATCGCCGAAGCCCACGGCTGGGAGGTCGGACTCACCGAGTCGGCGAGTGGTGGCGCGCGCTTCGAGTTCCGGACGTAGAACCCCAACCGATTTACTCGGCGGCCGACTGGATTCGGGCGTGACTCGTGTTTGTCTTATCGGGGCCGATGACGTCGACCTCCAGTACGAACTACTGTCCCGTGAGACCTCTCGCAACGCGCTGGCGACCTACCGGCTCAGCCAACCCTACGAAAACGCTCTTGAACTCGAAACGGTGAGCCTCGGTGCGGCAGTCTCATTGCTCAACGATCTCAACTGGTATATCGTCCGTTTCGTCGAGTACGCACTCGTCGGCGAGCCGTCGATCAGCGACACAGAATGGCTCTCTCGGGAGTTGGCGACACAGGTTCGCGACCGGAACCTCCCACCGGAAGAAACCGACCGACTGCTCCGAATTTTCGGTGTCGAAGCCAACCGCCTGGTCGAGCCGATGTATGTAACTCGGGTGGCCGACTCGGTGCCCAGCTACGATCTCCGTGATGTCGACGAGACGGTCACCGTCCGGGTAGCCGAATCCGAGTTCGGCGGGTGATTTGTCGCGCTGTTTAGTTCACCGGAGGGGCTGTCACTCTGGCCGAGCGACAACCGGTTCGCCAACCCGTCTCGGTGTACCTCTTTCCCGTCCAATCGCTGTGCGCAATTCCATTTATAAATGACTGCTGGAGGATCTGATCTACGCGGATATCACCAACGAACTTCGGCGCGGTCGCCCTCCTGATCTACGTATCGAAACGACCATCGACGACCAGACTCGACCTGTCCGGTCGGACACGCGGAACTCAGCGGGACGGTGAGTTCGACACCAGCTATCGGGGCTCGGGCAGGTCGGTTGGGACGTGAAGCGAGACCACGGTGCCGCGTGGCTCGTTTGCTGATTGGTTGACCGAGCCCCCAAGCGCCGTTACCGACCAGTACAGCAGCCAGAGGCCGATGCTGTCGGCGTGATTGAGCGGTGTTTCGTTGCCCTGTTCGATCACGGTCCACTCCGAATCGGGGATTCCCGGACCGTCGTCAGCAATCTCGATGGAGGCAGTCTCACTGTCTGCGGCTGGGTCGACGGTGATCGAGATCTGCGGCGAATCGCGGTCGGAGTGGATGACCGCGTTTTCGATGGCCTCCTCGACGGCGATGCGGAACACGTTCCAACTGGGGATCCCGCAGTCGGTCGCGGGAATTGTCGTCTCGAAGACGGCCGCCGGATACTGCTGGCGGAACTGGTCGACCACCCCCTCGAGTGCTGAAAGGGGCATGGCGACACCCTCGTCGGTACCTGCGAGGATGTTCTGCAGCGCACTCGTTCGATCACTGATCCGTTGGAGTGCGCTCGTCCGCTCGCGAATCGTTTCGATTGCTGCCGTACGGTCGGCCTCGCTGAGGTCGGTCTCCAACAGATCGGTGTAGCCCTCGATCACGTTGAGCGAGGTCCGGAGATTGTGCCGGAGGATCCGGTTCAGCACGGTCACCACCTGCTGTGTGAGTCGTGTGTCGGTGATATCCGGCTCGATGGCGACGAAATGGGTGACGGTGCCCTCGTCGTCGGTGACCGGGACGATCCGCTGGTGGGCTCGGTACAGCTCGCCGGATTTGGTCCGATTGGTGAGTTCGGCCTCCCAGTTGTCGCCAGCGCTGATCGTCTCCCACAGTGCCTCGTAGAACGCCTCGTCCTGTTCTCCCGAGTTGAGTATCTGTGGGGTAGTTCCGACCGCTTCGGCGGCCGAATACCCCGTTACTTGCTCGAATGCCGGATTGACGTACTCGATTGTTCCTTGAGTGTCGGTAATAAACATCACTTGGTCGGTGATCTCGGCATGGGTCTCGAACAGCAGTTTTTCGGCCTCCGAGAGCTTTGTCTCGGAGATGTCTTCTTGGAATCCCAGAAAGTGCGTCGCCTCTCCGCCAGCACCCCCAATCGGCGAGATCGTGACCCGATTCCAGAACAGCGAGCCGTCCTTGCGGTAGTTTCGCAGTTCGACAGTGACGGGCTCTTCGGCCGCAATCGCTTCGCGGAGTCGGGCCACTGGCTCCTCGCGGGTCGATTCGCCCTGGAGGAACCGACAGTTGCGGCCGATTGCCTCGGCCGCCGAGTAGCCCGTGAGGTCGACGAACGTGTCATTGACGTAGAGCAGCGGATTGTCGCCCGCCGCTGCGGCGATGGTCGTACCGATCGGTGACTGGCTGGCCGCGCGCTCGTACACTGAGCGGTGGGCTTCGGCATCCATCGAGAGGTTCACGAACGCGGTCTGAATCCGTTGCTCGCTGTTCCAGTTGCGCTGCGAACTCAGCGCGATCACCTCCTGAGATGCTCCGTTTATCGCAAGACAGCTCCCGTATTGAATCACTTACATAACAAATTCTCCTGTCTGAGTCGCTGAACTGCCGAATTTCTAGATACAGACATTGCAGAAGCACCCAAACCAGACTATCCAG
>NZ_JAQFWV010000045.1:0-25946 GCF_056175805.1 Halohasta sp. A2
CATGCTCGGGTACAAGCATTCCTTGGACTGTGTCTCCGAGTAATAGTTGCAATCACGAACTACGAACAGGGTGAAAATCCAGGGCGGACGAAGCTTGTGGTATGAGATGAATTGTATGACACCCTCTGCTATAGGTTGTGTCGGTCATAGTTTGGGTTTGTCTGTATCGGTGTCCACACGTGCCCAACGATCGTATCGGGTGGTCGACTCGCCGAGAGTACGGTGGTGCGAACACACCGGGTAGGGGTACTGGTCAGTTAGATAGATGTTATAAATACTTTGTGTATTTTATAGACAACTAATTGAAAAGTAGGGTGTATAGATGGCGTGACGAGCTCCGAGATGTGGCTGCCTGGATGACTCTCTTCGGTCAGACCGTATCGACAGCGAGCCCTCTCGGTGTCATTCCGACGGCTTCTTCGAAAACAGTCACCACTCGGTCGAGCGAGCGTAGAACGGTACCTAGAACGGGTTATATTTTGAGGCTGTAGAGTCGCTTGCGGGCGTCAGAGAAGGAAAACCGGGATTCGACCACATCGGCGTCTTCGAGTCGACTCAGCGCGTAGCGGACCGTTCGCGAGGGCAACAGCGTCTCTTCGGCGAGTTCACTCTGGGTGAGCGTATCGTTGTACTCCAAGACCTTCGCGACGAGCTTGGCACTCGGCGGCAGGTCACGAACGTCGGCCCATCGGTCCGCTGAGTCGTCGGTGGAAACAGTCTCTGGCGCGCTCATAGATACGCATACTCTCGAATGCTGTTTGATAATACTTGCTATTACTTACAATTAGCTCGGACCGTCGATCGGTCGCCGAACGGCAACCCAAGAACCACCCCGACCCGAAACCTCTTATTAATGACTGCCTTAGAACGGCCGATGACTGACACCGTGGACGACGTCGAACTACCCTACGAGGAGACGGCGTCCCGACAAGACAAGATCGAGGCGTTGCAGGATCGCCTTGGCGTCATCGAGTCGCAAAACGAGGAGATGCGCGACAGACTGCTCGACGCCAACGCGGAGAACAACAAGTACAAACAGAAACTGGAGCGGCTAACCCACGAAAACAAGAAGCTCAAACAGTCGCCGCTGTTCGTCGCCACCGTCCAAGAGGTCGCCGACGAGGGCGTGATTATCAAACAGCACGGCAACAACCAGGAGGCGCTGACCGAGGTCACCGCCGAGATGCGCGACGAGCTCGAACCCGACGCCCGCGTGGCGGTCAACAACTCGCTGTCGATCGTCAAGCGGCTCGATAACGAAACCGACGTGCGCGCCCGCGTGATGCAAGTCGACCACAGTCCCGACGTCACCTACGAGGACATCGGCGGGCTCGCCGACCAACTCCAAGAGGTCCGAGAGACCGTCGAGATGCCGCTCGACCGACCCGAGATGTTCACCGAGGTCGGCATCAACCCGCCGTCGGGCGTCCTGTTGTACGGCCCACCCGGAACGGGGAAAACGATGCTCGCCAAAGCGGTCGCCAACCAGACCAACGCCTCGTTTATCAAGATGGCTGGCTCCGAGCTGGTCCACAAATTCATCGGCGAAGGCGCGAAACTCGTCCGGGATCTGTTCGAAGTCGCCCGCGAGAACGAGCCCGCCGTGATCTTCATCGACGAGATCGACGCGATCGCCTCCAAGCGAACGGACTCGAAGACCTCCGGCGACGCCGAGGTCCAGCGAACGATGATGCAGCTGCTCAGCGAGATGGACGGCTTCGACGAGCGCGGCGACATCCGGCTTATCGCCGCAACCAACCGGTTCGACATGCTCGATCCCGCCATTCTCCGACCGGGCCGGTTCGATCGGCTCATCGAGGTGCCCAAACCAGAAGCCGACGGTCGCGAGATCATCTTCCAGATCCACACCCGGAAGATGAACGTCTCCGACGACGTCGACTTCGCCGAACTCGCCGAACTCGCGGTCGACGCTTCGGGGGCCGATATCAAGGCCGTCTGTACGGAGGCCGGGATGTTCGCCATCCGTGACGACCGCACCGAGGTCTACCGCCAGGACTTCGTCGACGCCTGGGAGAAGATCCAGGTCGACGCCGATGAGGACATCGGAAGCTCATTAGCGTTCGCCTAACGCGCAGTAGTCTCGATCTACTCTCGATTTTCTGTCTTTCCAACACCGATAGCAGTGAATGCTCAGTTCGGCTCCGAGAGACCCCAGGAGATGTGATCCCACGTTCGCTCGTACACGTAGTAGGTCACGGTTTTGACGAGATTGGCGGCGATGCCGATATTCAACGCCTCGCCGACATCGCCGATGAACAGCCATGCGACGACGACCGTAATCAGGATCATAAACAGCCGATAGCAGAGCGTTTTGACGATGGCGCGCTTGCGCTGCTGGAGCGTCGACCGCGAGAAGACGTCCCGAATCATACCCCTGATTCCCGCGTCGGTCGTATAAATACACTCGCGCCGCGCGGCTAGTCGTCCAACACGACGAGATCACGCCGGTCGACGCCGACCGACACCGATTCGTCGACGGTGGGTGGTGCGTGCTGGCATGATGCGACCAGTCGGTCGCCACTCGCCAGTTCGATCTCGACATCGTAGTGTGAGCCGTGATCAAAGACGGTACGGACTCGCCCCGAGAACGTGATATCGCCCGTCGAGTCGACGGCGATCGCTTCAGGTCGGATGTGGACGACCGGCTGGGTCTTTTTCGGACTCGCTGGCCACTCGATTCGCGTCTCGGCAACCTCGATTGTCGACGGTTCGCCGTCGAGAGTCGTCGCTTCCAGTGTGTTCGATCGGCCGAGAAACGAGCCGACAAATCGGTTCGGCGGCGACTGGTAGAGGGTCCGTGGCTCGCCGATTGCGGCTACTTGGCCCTCGTGTAACACGACGAGTCGATCCGCCAGCGACATCGCTTCTTGTTGGTCGTGGGTGACGAACAGTGTCGTCACGCCGGTTTCGCGCTGGATTCGACGAATTTCGTCCTGGAGTCTTCGCCGTAACGCGGCGTCGAGTGCCGAAAGCGGCTCGTCCAACAGGAGGATATCGGGTTCGGGAGCCAGCGCGCGGGCCAACTCGACGCGCCGCCGCTGGCCGCCACTGAGTTCGCTCGGCATCGAATCGTAGGACGCTGCCAGATCGACCAACGACAGGAATTCGTCGACCGTCTCCGTTCGCTCTGGGTCCGACATCCCACGGGCGGTGAGGCCGTAGGCGACGTTTTCGGCCACGGTCAGATGTGGATACAGCGTCGGTTCCTGAAAGACGACCCCGACCCCGCGTGTTTCGGGTGGCTCAGTGGTGACATCTACTCCTCGTAGCGAAATCCGCCCGGCAGTCGGCGTCAGATGGCCCGCAATCGATTGGACAATCGTCGTCTTCCCACAGCCGCTTGGACCCAACAGCGCGACTAGCTCGCCGTCGCCGATCGAAAACGAGACGTCTCGAATCGCGGGCTCGCGGCCGTAGTGGTGGGTGAGTCCCTCGATTTCGAGTGTCATCGGTCGATCACCGTCGGCACACGACCGACGCGCTGAATGGCAGCGACGACCACGAGGGTGACCGCCAGCAACGCGAGCGCGAGCGGGACGATAGCATCGATCCCACCGGAGATGAAATCGACCCAGATCCGGGTCGGCATCGTCCGGGGGTTGTAGGCGACCATCATCGTCGCGCCGAACTCGCCGATGGCACGGGCAAACGTGAGCACGACCCCTGCGAGAATCGCCCCCCGTGCCAGCGGTAGCGAGACGTTCCAGAACGTCGCAAGCGGGCCATACCCAAGCGACCGTGAGGCCTGTTCGAGCCGTTCGTCGACGGCTCCGAACCCTGCGCGTGCGGTGATAACGACGAAGGGCGCAGCCACGAACGTCTGGGCCAGAACCACACCAATGAGGCTGTCGGTGAGCGGAATCCCGAGATGTGCTGCCGCCGAGCCGATGGGCGTGAACCGCCCGACAGCGGCGAGGATCATCGCGCCACCGACGACGGGCGGGACGATCAACGGCAGCACGACCAGTGCTTCGACGAGTCGTTTGCCGCGGAACGATTCGCGGGCAAGCACGTAAGCCAGCGGAACGCCCAACCCCGTCGCAATCGCGGTAGCGACCGGCGCGCTCAACAGTGAGTTCCGAATCGCCATCCGCGTGGCTGGCTGGCCGAGCGTCTCACCGATCGGCACCGAGCCGGTCCGCCACAGAAAGAAGGCAAACGGCAGTACGAAGTAGCACACCAACAGCCCACCCAACACCGCCGGGACCAGGAGCTCGGGTGATTTTCGTCGGTGGCTCCCCTCGCGGCCGCCGATGAGACTCATCGTCGTACCTCGTCGGGGACGGCCCCGTGACTGTTCGGAAATCCGTCGACAGTTAGCCCGTTTTCGGCGAGCAGCTCGTCGGTGTCGGCGAGAAACCGGACGAATTGCAACCCTCCACCTGGGTTGTCCGCGCGGTCGAGGACGGTTGCGTTGTAGACGATCGGGCTCCCGCGGGCCGTATAGCCCTCGTCGGTGGTGTAGCTGGCGCTGGCGTACTGGTCGGCGTAGGAGGGATGTGCGAAGTTGTAGGCGTCTGGGAATTCGACGAACGGTAGGTCGTGGTCGACGGCCATATTCCGGTAGGAGACTGCCGCTGCCCGGTTGCCCGTCTCGACGCCGGCCAGCAGTTGTGGCTCGTCTGGCTCGCGGTGAACGGTTTCCGAGAGGTGGTCGACGAACCCCGAGAGTTCGTGTTCGGCTTCGGCCAGTTCGAACGCCAACATCGCCCGATACCCCAGTGGGTCGAGATCCGGGTCACTGATCGCAAGCTCACCGTTTTCGGCCTCGGCTGCGAGATCGTACCATGGCTCGCCGTCGTCGAGTCGACCGCCGAAGGCGGTGTCGGTGGCGTAGGCGAGCCCGACCGAGTTGGAGGCGAACTCGATGTCCCAGTCGGTGAACTCGTCGTAGAGCCGATCACGCAACAGGGTGTTGTCGGCACTGATGACGACATCCGGGTGTTTCTGGCCGTCTTCGACCATCCGCATTACCGCATTCGCGCCGTAGTATTCGCCGCGAAACTCGGTTCCCGTCTCATCTTGGAACGCCCGGCCGACGTGGTCTTCGAGGACGACCGCGAGACTTCCGGCCGACAGTACCGAGACCGACTCACTGCCCAGACAGCCAGCCATCCCTACCAGACCGCCGCCAGCGACGGTCGACAGAAATCCCCGCCGTGACTGCACACTCATTAAATGAGACTGGCCACCGCGAGGACATAAGCTACCGCCTACATCGACAAAGTTGCCGAAAAGCAACCCCTGAACCGTGTATCATGGTCGACCTGTCTCGAACGTCACGTCCAGTGAGATTGTTGGGACCGTGACTCCGAACCACTCAACACGCTCGCCGACCAGCAGCGCATATGGGCAGTTCACTTGACAGTCGCCACGACCAGACACTCGAAGTCATCGACCGTCTCTACGACGCGTATCCCGACACGACGATCTCGCTGACGTTTTCGAACCGCCTCGAACTCCTTATTGCCGTCATGCTGTCGGCCCAATGTACCGACGAGCGGGTGAACAAGGTGACCGCCGAACTGTTCGCAAAGTACGACGGCCCTGAAGCGTACGCCGCCGTCGAGCAAGACGAGCTCGCCGAGGACATCTCCTCGATTACCTACTACAACAGCAAGGCCGACTACATCCGTTCGACAGCCTCGACACTCATTGAGAAACACGACGGTGAGGTCCCGGACACGATGGACGAGTTGACCGATCTCAAAGGCGTCGGCCGGAAAACAGCGAACGTGGTCCTCCAGCACGGCCACCAGATCGTCGAGGGAATCGTCGTCGACACCCACGTCCAGCGCATTTCGCGTCGGCTCGGTATCACCGAAGAGAAACGTCCGGAAGCCATCGAACAGGACCTGATGGGAGTCGTTCCCGAAGAAGACTGGCAGTGGTACACCCATCTGATGATCACCCATGGCCGAGAGACCTGTACGGCGATCAACCCCGACTGTAGCGACTGCCTGCTCGAAGACATCTGTCCCTCCTCGAAACTCGACAGCGAAGTTGATCTCGCCTCCGGCGAGCCGTGGGACTGAACCACGCGTATAAGTAGTCGGCGACTACTGACCCGCCTCTGCCGTTCTATTTATAAAAGGTACCGAAGCACGTACCGATACATGCCGATCACCCACGCGGCGATCCAAAACAGTGTGTAGCCGAAGACGCCGACGCGGAGTCGGGCGCGCCACGCGCCCATGTTCTCGTGAAGGTCGTTGAGGTCGACGTCCTGGTCGGGGTTTTTGTACAGATCCGCGTTTCGTTTGGCCTGGAAAATCCGCACGATGCCGGTCAGTGCGACGAGTAACAGCGCGTAGGCCTGGAGTCCGAGGAAGGCGTGGAGCGCCGAGAGGCCTCCCAACTGCTCGAACAGCCGCGGGATCATCCACGTGACCATCGGTACGGTCGTCAGCGTCAGCCCGACGACGATGAATTTGAGGTGGTAGACGAGTACGTCCCACGTCACCGTCTCGGCGTTGAGCATGATCCACGCGCCGTATAGAAAGAAGGGAAAACTCGCCGTCACCGACAGCGCGGTGAGCGTCGCGATCGTCACGTCTTCGACCATTAGCGAGTGTTGACTGTCGACCGTCTAAAACATCCGCTTTTTGCTGTGCATTCGGCTCCCGCCAGCGGCGTTACCACGTGCCGTGGAAGGTGTCGAACTCCAGATCCTCCAGGGGTTTGTTGCCCATCGCGATCTCGTACTCGCCCGGCGTGAGCATCGGCTTGTGGAACCGTGGGCCGTCGTCGGTCGTGATTCTTGGACAGCCCGTGTTGACGAAGGCGTCCATATCGAAGTTGAGCAGGCGGTCTGGCGTCACCTCGTCCATCGTGATCAGGTAGGCGTTGTCGTTGTTTTCGAGGATCTCTTCGGCCGTCTCCCAGCGGCCCTGGCCGATCTTCGTACAGAAGATGACGCCCCATTTTTCGGCGCCCATCGCCTTGTGAACCGAGGCGTAGCGCTGTTTGAGGAACTGATCGGGGTCCGCGATCGTCACGACGTTGTTGACCGGATCGGCGATGACGACCGTCTTTTCTTGGTGTTCCATCGCCAGGCCCATCGGGTGGAACTTGCCGCCGCCGACGTACAGAATCTGGTCGGCGTCGATGTCCGCCGAGGCGTAGTTGCAGCCGAGAACCTGACCTTCGTAGGTGAGTCGGTCGTCGCCCTTGCGCGTGTGTACCTCGTAGCCGCGTGCTTCGAGCCAGTCGACCATCTCGCCGAAGCGGTTCATATGCTGGGCGGTCGTCACGAGGCCCACGGCGGGATCGTCGTTGGGATCTTCGAGTTCGTCGAGCGACTCTTCGAGGATACCGAAGGGGTCGACGTTCGAAAAGAGGGGAACGTAGATGATTTTGTCCGACTCCTTCATCGGCGAGTGGCCGAAGTGGACGAAAACATCGGTCCGGCGCATCAGGTAGGTGTCGAGATCACACGCCCCGTAGCACGGTTGGCCCGAAAGGAGGATGGTGACGTCGTCGACCAGTTCCCGAAGGTCGTCGGCGACTGCCGGGCCGCGGCGCTTGAGCCCCTCGGGGAACTGAAGGCCGACCTTGGTGGCGTCGCGCTCTTCGATTTCGTCGACGATCCGTTCGAGTTCGTAGTCCCACTCGCGGTCGTGCCGGAGATTCATTCCCGTCTGTCGGAGGTCTCCCTCCGAATAGCCCTCGTCAGTGGCGTCCTGGCTCATTGCCTGTTGTTTCCGCCCGAGACGTAAAACCACGGTGCTTTGCTGGTTCAGTTGGCCAGCCGTGGTCGTCGTGACCGTTCGCCTCGACCCAACAGAAGAAATACCTGTTTTTCATGAAATACGGGATTTTTGGTTTGATTTGTGGCGCTCCGATGATTTATAATGATTAAAATCGATAGTCTATGCAGACGGTGCACCATGATTCCACTTACAGAACTCGACCGTCCAGTAGTCCGAATCTCGGAGACCAGTCTGCACGAGTCCGTTGCAAACCGGGGTGCTGATCTCGACGAGAACCTCGCCGAAGTCGGCTCGACCGGCCTCCCAGCGGTAGAGCCACTCGTCACGGTAACACAGGCTGGACGGACGGCATTTTATACCCGATGTTCGCCCGACCAAATGAACGCGATCGCTGGCTCGGTCGATGATGCGGTTGACGGCCACCTTGACGATGTGATCAGCGACACAGTCGACGGACCGCTACCCGAGCCGGATGCTGTCGTCGACCACGAGCCAACGACATCTCAGCTTCCGATTCCTCCACTACCGGGGTTTGATGTTAGCGTGCGCACCGTCCTCGGAGCCTGTGGCTGGCGTCGACCGACCGCCCCGGCAGACCACGAGGCAGCGGGCGGATTCCAAGAGCCGGCCCCCGAGGTCGTAGTTGATCTGGGCGCTCGCCTCCGTGGCCGAGGCTGGGGCGATCTGTGCTGCGACGCACCCCTCGCTGAGACGTGGAAGTCAGTCCGCGAAGCCAGCGGCAACACCGTGGTCGTCGTAAACGCCCACGGCAACCCCGCAGACACGCTCTTGCTTGAGAGCGCCCCGTTCGAACTACTCGACGGAGCCGCCGCGGTCGCTCGCACTGTCGACGCCCACAGTATCATCGTCTACGCCTCTGAAGGCGACGAACAGGCGGTCGAAACGGTTCGTGCAGCCGCCGACACCCATCCGACGCTCTCTGTTCCCGTCGACGTGGTCACTGGTCCTGCCGCGTACCGGGCCGCCGAACCGACGATGGCGATCGAAGCGATCGAAGGCAATCATCGGTTGGAGGCACGGCTTCGCCCGCCAGGGCCCGAAAAAGTCGGCCTCCACGGTCAACCGACGCTCATCCACACGCCGCGAACCCTCGCCCACCTCGCGGTCGCACTCCGTGAGGGGGAACTCCCGAACACTCGACTGATAACGATCTCGGGCGATGTCGACGCGCCAGCGACGGTCGAACTGCCGGAGACGGCCACTATCGCCGACGCGCTCGAAGCCGTCGACTCGGATGGCCAAGGCAAGGCCGTTCGCGTCGGCGGGCGGTTCGGCGGCCTGACGAGCGAACTCGGTGTCGCCCTCGACCCCGAATCGTTGGCGGCTGCTGATCTCGGCACCGAGGGATCAATTCACCTCCTCACGGACGATCGGTGTCTGGTCGAGTTCGTCGGTAAAACTGCCAGCTTCGCCGCCGCCGAGAACTGCGGTCGCTGCGTGCCGTGTCGGGAGGGGACCACGCAACTCGCAGGACTGCTCCGAGACATCTACGACGGCAGCTACACACCCGGAACAATCGAGGAACTGATTCGCGTGATGTCGACCTCGAGTATCTGTGAATTCGGCGTCCAGGCCGGTCGACCGGTCCGAACCGCCATCGACGAGTTCGGAGCGGAGTTCGAGGCCCACGCCGACGGCCACTGTCCGGCCGGTAGCTGTCTCGACCCACAGGAGGCCCACCCATGAGTTCAGAACACCACCAACCGGCGGATATCCCGCCACTGACCGAAGGCATCGCCCCCGGAACAGCCACTGATCCGCCAGTCGCGAGCGAAGAGCCCGCAACTGTCACCGTCGACGGCATCGAGGTCTCTCTCGACGCGGGGTCGACACTGCTGGATGCGGTCGACCGAATCGAGACTGACGACTACGTGCCTGCGCTCTGCCACTACGGTAGACAGGAGATCGGCCCCCGAAGCGAGTGTCGGACCTGTATGGTCGACACCGAGAGCTACGGTATCGTCCCCGCCTGTAGCTTCCCGGCCCGAGACGGAATGACGATTCGGACCGCCGCACATGAAGCGGCCGAGGCACGCGACGTAAACCTCGATCTCGTCCTCTCGGATCATAATCTGCGGTGTACGACCTGCGGAAAGAACGGCCGGTGTGAACTGCAGGACGCTTCAATCGAAAACGAGGTCGAAGAACCACGCTACGGTGTGCTCGACGACCGCGATGAGTACGAACCACTCGACGATTCCTCGCCGTTCATCCAGATCGACCGCAACAAATGCATTCTCTGCAACCGCTGCGTAGAGGCCTGTAACGATGTTCAGGTAGAGGGCGTGCTTCGGATCGAAGGCACGGGGAAGGACACTCGGATTGGCTTCCAAAACGGGGCCGAAACAATGGAGGACTCTACCTGTGTCTCCTGTGGCCACTGTGTGACCGTCTGTCCGACAGGTGCACTCGTCGAAAAGGGGATCGAGGACGCCACGACGATTCCGCTACCTGGGTTTACTCAGAAGAACAGCATCGGCAAGACCTACGAGAACACCAAGCACGCCAAGGGTCCAATGACGCCCAAAAAACGGGATGAACAGACCGAGCCAGTCGACAAAGGCAGCGAGACAGTCGACGTAGACGTGTGGGACGACGCCTCCAGCGCGAGTGGGGGTGAGTGGCCATGAGCGAGAACCGACAGGGCGAGGTCGACGACGAACTGGACGGCGTCGCGGGCTACATGCAGCGGGCCAAACAGCAGGCGCTCACGAACGTCGAACAGGTTTCCGAAGGGTTGGCCGCCGACACGTTCTCGGAGGGAAAACTGTTCGAGATCGCCACCGCAATCGGTGACAAGCGTCTCGACGATCTCACCGTCGAGGACACAACCTGCGGCTACTGTGCGGTCGGCTGCCGGTTCGACCTCTACTCCGACGGCGAGGAAATCCTCGCCGCCCGCCCGACCGCCGAAGAGGACGCCCCGGTCAACGGGATTTCGACGTGTGTCAAAGGCAAGTTCGGCTACAACTTCGTCAACTCCGACGACCGACTGACCAAACCGCTCGTACGCGACGAGAACGGCGAGTTCCGCGAGGCGACGTGGGACGAAGCGCTCGCGCGCGTGGTCGACGGACTCGAATCGATTCGAGACGACCACGGCGCTGAGGCCCTCTCGCTGATCGCCTCCTCGAAGGCGACAAACGAGGAAAACTACCTCATGGGCAAGTTCGCCCGACAGGTGCTCGGCACCAACAGCGTCGACAACTGCAACCGGCTCTGTCACTCCTCGACGGTCGCTGGACTCGCTCAGTCGTACGGCTATGGTGCGGCATCGATAAGCACCGACGATCTCGAAATCGCCGACTGCATCCTCCTGACGGGCTCGAACACGACCGAAGCCCACCCGGTGCTGGCGACGCGCATCAAACAGAACGTCCGCGACGGGGCCGACCTCATCGTCTTCGACCCACGAGAGGTGCAGATCGCCGAGTACGCCACCCAGTACAGCCAGATCAACCCGGGATACGACGCGGTCTGGATCAACGGGATCGTTCGCTACATCATCAACAACGACCTCTACGACGAAGAGTTCGTGGAGAATCGGGTGACTAGCTACGAGCCCGAGGAGGCACGCGATCACGACGCGGCCGACGACCGCGAAGAGCGCGTCGACAAACGCGAAACCGGCTTCGAGGCCGTCAAACAGTCCGTCCAGGAGTTCACGCCCGAGGTCGTCGAGGAGGTCACGGGCGTTCCTCCCGAGGAGATCGCCTCGGCTGCCGAGACGATTGCAGACGCCGACGCCTGCGTGTTCGGCTGGACGCTCGGACTGACCGAACATTCACATGGGACTGAGAATGTGCTGGCAATGGCGAACCTCGCGGCGATCACCGGTAACCTCGGTAAACCGGGGGCTGGTGTCTCGCCGTTCCGCGGCCAGAACAACGTTCAGGGTGGCGGCGGCGATATGGGGCCACTGCCCGACAACTTCCCGGGCTATCAGGACATCGCGGACGACGAACTACGTGCAAAGTTCGAGGAGGCGTGGGACTGTGAGATATCGCCGGAGTACGGCTACTACACGACCCAGATGTTTCTCGCCGCGGATAGAGGCGACATTCGCGGGATGTACATTATCGGCGAGAACGCCGCGCTCTCCGAACCCGGCGTCAACCACGCCGAGAAAGTCCTCGAAGACCTCGATTTCCTCGTCGTCCAAGACCTGTTCGTCAACGAAACCGCCCAGTACGCCGATGTCGTCCTTCCGGCCTGCAGTTTCGTCGAGAAGACGGGCACGTTCACCAACACCGACCGCACCGTTCAGATGGTCAAACAGGTCATGGAGCCGAAGGGCGACTCGCGGCCCGACTGGGAGATCCTCCAAGATCTCGCCAATCGGATGGGCCGAGCGTGGGACTACGAGTCGACGGCCGAAGTCATGGAGGAGGTCAACTCGGTGACGCCGATCTACGGCGGGATGACCCACGAGCGGATCGAGGCCGAAGGTGGCCTCCAGTGGCCCTGCTGGGACGACGAGCACCCCGGAACGAAACGCCTCTACGAGGACGAGTTCAACACCGACAACGGCACGGCGAACCTCCAGGCAGTCGGCTACAGCGAACCTGCCGAGACGCCGAACGAGGAGTACCCACTGTCGCTGACGACCGGCCGCGTGCTCTACCAGTACCACACTGGGACGATGACCCATCGCTCGAAAGGGATGATGCAGTACACGCCGAGCGATTTCGTCGAAATTCATCCCGAGACGGCCGCCGAGGTCGACATCGAGAGCGGCGAATTGGTCACAATCGAATCGCGCCGCGGCGAGATCGTCGTCCCGGCGCAGGTGACCGACCGGGTCGGCCCCGAGACTGTCTTCGTGCCGATCCATTTCGCCGAGAGCGCGGTCAACCGACTGACCGACGAGGAGCATCTCGATCCGGCCGCGGCGACACCAGAGTACAAGGTGTCGACCGTGCGCATTAGCCCCGTCGACGCGAGTGCCGAGCCGATCGAGGCTACAGACCTCGAAGCCGCGGGGGATGATTGATAATGGCCGAACCGACCGACTCCTACCCGGAGACGGCCACCAACCGCGCCCGGAAGAACGACGACAGTGGTGATGGACAGGCCGCAGTCGACGATGCACTGTCGGCGAACGGCGACCGCCTCGCGGCCCTTATAAATAACAGCGATGAGTTCGAAAACGCGCTTGAAACAGCGATTCTCGTGGTCGCCAGTGCGGACGAGGAGGAACTCGACGAGATCACCGCCACTGTCGGAAACCTCGTGACGGCCGCGGACGGGTTGTCGAGCGAGGGTGCAGCCGAGTTGGCGACTGATCTCGGGGAGAACGCCGACGAACTCTCGGCGTCACTGGAACTGGTGGTTGGACTCCAGCGCGACGGTCACCTCGACGATCTCGTTGCTCTCGCAACGGCCTTGACCGACTCGCTGTCGACCGAGGAAACCGAGCGACTCTCGACGATGCTCTCGGAAAGCGGCCCTGCACTCGTCGACACGCTCGAAACCGTCGTCGAACTCCAACAAGAGGGACAGCTCGACGCGTTGCTCGAAACGGCGACGACGCTCTCGGCGCTCGAAGTCGACGAAAGGGCGGTCCGGGGGATGAACGACGTTCTGGGAGCGGTCGGTGATGCTCGAGATGACGACAGAACCGTCGGCCTACAGGCAAAGCTTCGACAACTCACGAGTCGAGATCTGAGAGCCAGCTTCGGCTATCTCCTTGGGTTTGTGAACGCACTCGGTCGTCGACTCAGACGCCGTTAGCCACCCGTGAGCGACCACCAACCACCGATCGACACCTCGGTCTGTCCGCTCTGTGCGGTCGGCTGTCGACTCACCCCCGGCGAGCGCGTGGAACAGCGTTCCACGGACAACCGCGCTCGCGGTGCGGTTGGCCCTGCGAACCCAAACGGTCGACTCTGCCGGAAGGGCGTCGGGGCCTACCAGGTCGGCAGCGACAGTCGACTCACCGAGCCACTGGTTCGGCGCGAGGGCGAGTTGCAGGCTGTTTCGTGGGATGCGGCCTACGAGCGCGTCGTCGACGGGGTGGATCGCATAAAACGGACCCACGGACCAAACGCGCTCGCGTTTCTCGGGGCTCCCCACTGCACGAACGAGGAGAACTACCTCCTCCAGAAGCTCGCCCGGACGCTCGGGACGAACAACGTCGACAACCGTGCGCGGCTCTGTCACGTCTCGTCGACGCGGGCGCTCTCCGAGCAGGTCGGCTGGCCGGCCTCGACCGGGAGCCTCGCTGCTCTCGACGCAAGCGACCTGATCCTCGTCGCGGGCGCGAATCCGGCCGAACGCCAACCCATCGCGTTCAATAGTTTCGTCCGGCCAGCCGTTCTCGACGGCGCGACGCTCGTCCACGTCGACCCGGTCGGCAATCGAACGACGCGGCTGGCCGACCACCACGTGGCTCCGCGGCCGGGAACGGACGCGCTCGTGTTCGACCTCCTGAGCGCCGCTGTGATCGACGATGGCGAGGGTGTCGACCACGCGTTTATAAAGGAACGAACACGAGGCTACGAGTCGTTCGTCGAGTCGCTCGACGGATTGGATCGCGAGCGTGTGGCCGCGGCCGCTGGTGTCGACCACGTGACCGTCGCGCAGGTGGTCGACTGTCTCGTCGAAGCTGATCGCATTGCTGGCCTGGTTGGGACTGGGATCGAAGGCGACGAAGGAGGTCCGAACGCGGCCGAAGCGCTCGTGAACCTTCTTTTGTCGACCGGCAACTTCGGACGGCGCGGGAGTGGACTGTACGTGCTTCGGGGCCTGGTCAACGAACAGGGGTCGACGGACGCTGGCTGTGTCCCCGACCGGCTCCCCGGCCACCAGCCGGTGACCGACCCAGAAGCCCGCTCGCAGGTTGCCGCAGAGTGGGGTATCGAGCCACCCACCGACCCCGGCAAGAACGCACACGAACTGCTCACGTCGTTCGGCGACGAGGTTCGTGGCGCAGTGGTCGTCGGCGAGAACCCGGCCATCTCGAAACGCGACTCCGAGTGGCTTCGGCGTCGACTGTGTGGGCTCGACCTGCTCGTCGTGCTCGACATCGCCGAGAGCGAGACGGCTCGATTCGCGGATGTCGTCCTTCCGGTCGCTGCAGGTGTCGAAAAGCCGGGGACGTTCACGAACCTCGAACGGCGAATACAGCGCTCACAACCGACGAGAGCGCCGCCCGAGACGGTGCGGTCTGATTGGACGGTGTTGTGTGAGTTGGGCAACCGACTGTCCGACGGCCACGGCTTATTTAAATACAGGACTGTCAAAGCAGTGTTCGATGAACTGACGCGGGTTGCACCGACCCACGAGGGACTCTCGTACGATGAGATTCCTCCCGAAGGTCGACAGTGGCCGGTCGAGAGCGGCGGTGTCCTCTACGGTGATTCGTTCGAGACGCCCGATGGACGTGCGGCGTTTGGGACCGCACAGTACGCGTTCGGCGACGCTGGGTTCGACGACGATCGACTCGACACAACCAGGTTCGACCCTGCCGGAGGCGTCGACTCGGTGTGCGAGGGCGGGCTGCAGTTGGTGGCTGGTGGCCGTGCGAGCGAGTTCGCGCTCGACCACGTCGACGCCGACCGACGGCTGCGGATCCACCCGGCCGATGCGAGCGAGCGCGGCGTCGACGCGGCCGACACGGTCGTCGTCTCGAACGGCCCGATCACGGTCGAAACACCGGTCGAAACAAGCGAGCGTGTTCGACCGGGAACGGTGTTTCTGCCGGCGGCGATCGCTGATCCGTTCGTTCGGAGTGAGTCGTCGACCGTCTTCGTGCGACCACCGAGCGAGCCCACTCACAATAAATAGGGTGCTGTTCCAAACTGGTCACTACGGAGGATTTTACGCTGATATCTCGTCGACCACGTACACGGAAACCGCTAGCCTAACAATGGGTCCGACTCGTATATATGACAATGAGTGATTCATCGGACGAAGAGGCGCCCGAAGCCGGTGATACCCCGCGAGAGTCGTCGACTGAAACCGGTGATACCTCGCGAGAGTCGTCGACTGAAACCGGTGATACCTCGCGAGAGTCGTCGACTGAAACCGGTGATACCTCGCGAGAGTCGTCGACTGATGCCGGTGACGCCTCCCGAGAGTCGCCAACCGATGAGCTCGATGCACTCCGACAACAGGTCGACGAGAAGTACGACTTCGAGAACTTCTCGCCAGCCGATATGGCCCGGATGACGCCCGAGGAGTGGGAGGCCGCCTTCGACGCCGAGACGTGGATCACCGGTCCAGAGCTTATCAATCGCATCGAGGCCGATCTCAAAGCCAAAATCGCCCGCCGGGACATCTTCGGCGTGATCGAACGCGAGCGGCGAGACGGCGTCGACCACCTATTGGTCTACTCGGACGAGGGGTACGTCACCGTCTCGCCAGATGGGATGGTCGCCGGAGAGGGTGGCGTGCTTCGGGACGTCGAACCGATCGTCGCGCTCTGTTCGATGGATGAGTACGAGGTCGACGAGCCACCCGAATCCTACGAGCTTCCCTCGCCGGAGTCGGTCACCGAGCAGTCGGGCGAACTCGGGAACCTAATGTTACAGGTTATCGCCGGAATGCAACTGCTCGGTGGGCTAGGACTGATCGGTGCGTGGCTGGTTACGGACGTCGGCATCGTCGCGCCGGTGATCGGTGGGTTGTTTTTCATTGTCGGTGTCGTGTTGTTCTCGCTCGTGGCCAACGCGCGGCTGTCGGATCGGTTCCGTGCAGAACAGTACCGCAACCGACTCAGAGCCGTCGAAACAGATGGCTTCGATCGCCCTGAATTCCCTCGATCCAGTTCCGACGGTGATGTTGAGTCCGACTCTGGGGGTAACTCCGAACTTTCCTCCGAGTCGACCGGTCGAAACGCGCCAGAACCACCGGATGAATCTCGGTCGGAGCCGACGGCTCAGACGACAGAGCGAAAAAGCCGAGATCACAAGACAGAAGGGTCGTAGCTGCCCGTATTAGCCGACCGATAGTCGGTGGGTTTAAGCACGGCGCGTTCTGATTAATCGATGTATGAAACGGCGGGAGTTCATTCGAACAGCGGGAGGGTCTGCCGCCGCCACCACAGCTGTCGCCGCAAGCAGCGGGACGGCAGTCGCTCAAGAGGAACAACCGGTTTTTTCCGAGCTTGAGGAAGTTGATGGCGGCATCGAAGACCTCAGGGAAGAAAGCGAAGTCACCGTCGAGGTCGGTGCCAGCGGCAACGGTGGCGACCTCGCATTCAGCCCTGCAGGCATCTGGATCGATCCCGACACGACAGTGACGTGGGAATGGTCCGGTGCAGGCGGTGAACACAACGTCGTCGCCACCGATGGCGAGGCGGACATCGAAAGCGATCTCTCCGGTGAAGAGGGCTTCACGTATGACTTTGAGTTCACCGAAGATCACGAGGGAATCACCAACTACAACTGCGACCCACACGCTTCGCAGGGAATGCTCGGGGCGGTCGCCGTCGGCGATGACGTCGAAACCGAAGAGGTCGGTGGCGGCGGTGGCGGGTGGCCCGAGGACTTCGAACACGATGTCGGCGTCCCGATCCAGAAGCACTGGGTCGGCATCGTCAGCTTCCTGGGTATCGCAGTGAGCCTCGTGTTCACCTTCTACGTGCTGAAGTACGGTGAATCGCCCAACACCGGCCAGGGAGGTCGCTGATGTCGTCTGCTGGCAGCACCTACGGCGACATTCACCGCTATGAGCCCGCCAGAGAGTCGACGGCGGCGGCCATCGGGATCGTCCTTCTGACGCTTATCGAGGTCGTCATGGTGTTCCTGTTCGTGTACGCGCTCGTCTCCGGGTGGGCCGCCACCGAGTTCGGGAACATGTTCCTGGGTGCGATTTTGGGGCTCATTTTCGTCGACCTCGCGTTCATTCTCGCGCTCTACCGCAAGGAGTTCCTTCCGGACGTGATGATCGTCAAAAAGCGCCGACGCAAATGGGAGGACCTCTACGTTCGGAGCGACCAGGCCGACGGCGTCTCCCTCGGAAGCCCTGATGCATGGGACACGGTGAAACGAGCGATCTACCCCTACTACAAGCGATAACTTATGAGCTTAGAAAAACGAGACGACTTCGACCACCACGCGTGGCTCAAAACGAAGGATCTGACGCCGATCGAGACCGTGTTTCTGACAGCACTTGTCTTTCTCGACCGTCGGCTTCGCATCGTCGATTATCTGGAACTACTGGAGAACGCCTACTACAAAATCAACCTCCAGATGCCCAAGAGCCACACCGAGCAGTACAACCTCGATAACAAGTTCTGGTACTGGTATCCGCTCTACTCGCTTGGCTTTTTCTCGATTCTGGCCTACATCGTCGCCGCGGTAACCGGTGCGTTGTTGGGCTTTTATTACTCGCCGTCGACGGCTGGCGATCCCACGGCCGCATACGCGTCGATCGAGATGATCATGCGGGACCTCCAGTTCGGCTTTGCGCTGCGGAGTATCCACCGCTGGGCCGCCCAGATCATGATGGCCGCGGTCTTCCTTCACATGCTCCGAGTCTACTTCACCGGCTCGTACAAAGAGCCGCGTGAGCTCAACTGGCTGCTCGGTGTCATCCTGATCAGCCTCTCGATGGTGTTCGGGTACACTGGCTACCTGCTGCCGTGGAACCAGCTGGCCTTCTGGGCTGGCCAGATCGGCGTCGAGATGGCATTAGCGACACCGATCGTCGGCGAGTGGGCCGCCCAACTACTGTTCGGCGGCTTCACGCTCGGCGAGGCAACGATCGTCAGAATGTACATCCTGCACGTATTCATCCTGCCGTTCGTGGTGACTGCGCTAATCGCGCTCCACGTCGGCATCGTCTGGGTGCAGGGAATCGCGGAGCCACACTGATACAATGAGCGACAACCAACCCACAGACGACGAGATTCGCACCGATGGTGCGAGCGAGGAGACCGGTATCGTCGCCCCGGACGACGAGGTACCGACGTGGAGCGAGCGGAAAGCCCGAAAGACGGGACTCGCCCGACTCACATACGAGTATTTCGAACGCTCTCGTCGCGAAGACCAGGACCTCCGCACCGAGTCCGACTACGTCGAACGTGACGTGCTCGGCTTTCCGACGTGGCCACACGAGATCATCCGCAACCTTTCGATTTCGTTGTTCTTCGTTGGTATTCTGGTCCTGATCGCCGCGGCGCTCCCGCCGAGTCTTGAAGCACCTGCAGACCCCAGTTCGACCCCCGAGATCATCCTGCCCGACTGGTATCTCTACTGGTCGTTCGGCCTGCTCAAACTCGATCCGCTCAACCCCGGGCTGGCCATTCTTGACGGCGACAAGATCATGTCCGACCAGCTCTACGGCGTTGTCGCCAACGTCGTCGTCGTCGGTGCGGTGGCGCTCCTTCCGTTCTTGAACAAAGGGAGTGCCCGTCGACCGGTCGAACAGCCGTTCTGGGCGGCTATCGGGATGGGCGGCGCGGTGTTCTCGTTCACCATCGCGGGGCTGGCTGTCCAGAACCTGATTCCGCTGCCGCTGGATCTTCAGCTCAACATCGTGTTCGCCTTCCCGGTCGTCGTGGGGATCATCACCTACGCCGTCCTCAAGACGATGCGTGAGGGCTATATGTACGGGCTCAACCGCCGGTACTACATGCTCCGGCCACCGAAGTAGCGCGATACCGCAATCGGTTCGCTTCGGCCGGTTCCGTTCGACACTCGGTTTTTAATAGGATTTTATTCAGCTTCCATTCGTATTTATATACCACCGTCGACGCCGCGTCGTCGATACCACCGGATAATTATACGACTCAGCCCCTTCGTATCTACATGAGCGATTCGCAAGCCCCGAGCACCGACCAGGGAGGGTCCGAGTCGACACCGTCCGATGAGCTGGATCGACACGGGCGTACCCGTGACCGGGCACGTGATCGCGGTCGTGACCGTGATCGTGACCGTGGTCGACGGGATGTTGTCGTTCCGATGCGGCTCTACAAGACGATCACGGTGTTTTCGACGCTGATCGCAGCGGCTTCGATTCTCGTTGGCTTTATTCTGATCGACGCAGCGACGCTACAGGTGAGCGTACTCAGGAGTCTGATCGTGTTGGCAATCGAGACGGTCGGTATCTCGCCGAACCAGGGATTGTTGGGCGGGCTGCTCGGTGTCGTCGGGCTGTGTTTGATGGCGTTCGGCTCGGGGGTGTTTATCCTGAGTAGTCGGTTTCGGGTTGCGGGAATGGGAAACGCTCAAGAGGACGCCGACGAAGAGTCAATTAATGGCTGATGAGTTCATCAAAGGGTTTGGATTCCTGACCGGAGCAGGGCTCGTCTGGATGACGCTTGCTGGCTGGTATCAGACACCCTCGTTCTTCGATGTGAACCAACTGTTCGCCGCACCGCCTGAGCCGTCGACGCCGTTCGATGCGATCGCCATCTTCCTTATCGACATTTTCTTTTGGATGGCCATTCTGGGCGCGCTCGCCTTCTGGGTGCTCATCCCTGCAGGTCGCGAAATCCGTACGGCGATCGAAGAGCGACGCGAATCAAGTTAAGATAGTACGCTACCGAGCATCCCCGAGTTGATCCTGTTCGAACTCGGAACCAGTCCGCTCGGTCAATCTCCCGCAGGTTTTTGCATTCATATCGGGGGTCGTCTCGACGCTCGGCGAGTTCCAGTTCGCAGAGAGTACCCGGAAGTCGACACCGAGAATAGAAGCTCACAGACAGTAGCGGATCCGCTGACCGTGATTGTCGGTCTTCGGTGATCGACGACTGTCGTCGACCGATGAGTATGGTGGACGACTGCCGTTGACCGATGAGTATGGTGGACGATCGCAGTTAGTCGTCAGTAACATAGCAGTAGTAGCACAACCAGTTCGAAAACGGACCTCAGCTCAGAAGATCAAATCGAGATACGGCGAGTACAGCGCGTCGAGGCCGTAGTACATCGCATACACGAGTGCGATCGTCGCGGCGAGCATGGACGCTTTCGGCCGCTCGAACGTGAGACCGTTGTCAGCTTCGACACGTCGGCTCTCAAACTCGAAGAAGTCAGCGACAAACAGCCCGGTGATCGGGATCATCATGATCATCCCGCTGATTGGCCGGTAGAGAACGAATAATAGGCCCATCGTGACGACTCCCATCGTCGTCACGACCGCGAGCGGATGGCGCGTGATCGACTCGTCGTTTTCGGCCTGTCGGGACTGCTTTCGGTTTTCGATGATTCGTGCGCCCATGTTCGCGACCACGAGAACGAGGATCGCAATTGGGACGATTGGTCCGATGGTCTCGATCCAGCCCAGTGGAACGAGAAACTGCAGTGGGTCCATACATAGACGTGGGGAGACGACTCATTAGAGTTTTTCCAATTGCTACTGTGAGCCAGCCTGCTGATCGTGCCACAGTGAGCCGACACAGTGACCCGTTCGGACGCTACTCGATTTGTTCGTAGTCGACAAGCGAAAACGGCTCGCCGGCCCGAACGTCGACAGTGAGTCCCGACTGCCCGGTCGTCAGCCGCTCGCTGTCGGCCAAGACAGTCACCGAATCGTTCCGTTCGACGCTGATCGACAGCGGGGGCTGACGGACCCACGTGTCGGCGATCGTCGCAAAGGGTGCGATGGGGACGATCGACACCCCCGTTCCGAACTCGAGCAGCGGACCGCCAGCCGCACGGGCGTAGCCAGCACTCCCCAGTGGACTGGCAATGACAACCCCATCGGCACGAAACGAATACTGTTGGCGGCCACGGGCGGTGATCGCGTACTCGGAGATCCGTGCCGGCTCGGTCGTGACCAGTGTCGTATCGAACACCGCCGTCGACTGCGTTCCATCGGCTGAGACGACAAGCGGCTCAACGTCGACGGTTGGAATCCGTCGGCCGTCGATCGCGGCGAGAACATGCGGTAGTCGCTCCCTACTCGGCCCCCATGTGTCGGCGCTTCCAACCGGGAGCATCGGCCGGGTTTCGCCGCTGGCCACACGGTCACCGAGCGCCGTTTCGTCCAGTGTGACGAGGAGATCTGCGGCTTCGGTGTCGACGAGGTCGACGACAGCGTCGACCTCCTGTTCGAGCGAGCCGCTTTCGGCGGCTCCGCTGAGTGCGACACGCATTGTTAGTTACTCCCGACCAGCCGGTTAGTCATTGGTTACACTCGTCGCTAGCCGACAAAAAGCGTTCGTCAATCGGGCCGGTCGACGACCCATCAGGCCGCAACGAACTCCGAGGCGTACAGGTGATTCAACATGAGATAGGTGACGACGCCGAGGGTCAACGACAGAATCCACGTTCCGGCAGCGAGCCGACCGACTCGTTTGTGTGGGGTGTCGGTCCGAAGCTCTTCGGGGGTGTGGGTTAGCCCCAACACGAGCGCGTACAAAACCAGTGGCACCGCCAGAATCGACAGGAGAATGTGAATCGCGAGCATGACGAGGTAGGCTGGATACACCCACTCCCACAGCGGCACCCAGCTGTACGCCGACTCGAGAACGAACTCTTTGGTACCGCCACCGGCGACTTTCGGGAGATACATCGAGAGGAAGATGAGAATCAAGACGAACGAGCTAGTCATCGCAGCGGCGTGTTTTTTGACGTCGCCGGACCGGATCCAGTACCAACCCACACAGAGCAGCACGACCGCGATCGAGTTGACGACCGCGATGGCGTCCGCGAGCAGATTCACCTGTGTGAGGCTCAGTTCCGGAAACAGTGCTTGAACTGAAGGGACGACGAACGCCCCGATGACCGCGGCGTACCCCACGGCTGACAGCAATATCGTCACGGCGTTCGGATGTGTCCGCACAGGACCGTCGACCAACGGAGTCTCCATACTGGTGTATACGGCTCGTAGGGTATCGGTCTTCGGATTTCGGGCGGCAAAGCGCAGCTAGTCGCCGTCGATGACTCCCGTGACCCTAGCGGTTTCGTAGGCGGCTTCGAAGTTGACGCCGTTGCCGAGGATGGTGTATCGGTCGCGGATCTCATGAGCGGTTGTGAGCGCTTCGAGGAGTTCGTCGTCGGTGACGCCGAGTTCGGTGGCGGTCGTCGGCGCATCGATGCGTTTCAGTGCATCTCGGATCGCTCGCCACTGGCCGTCGTCCCCACTGTGTAAGTATTCGGTGATGATCGAGCCGACACCGACCTGGTGACCGTGTAACGCCTGGCCGGGGGCGATCCGATCCAACTGGTGTGAAAACAGGTGTTCGGCTCCCGACGCTGGCCGAGACGAGCCGGCGATTGACATCGCCACCCCCGACGAGACGAGCGCTTTGACCACGATCCAGGCGGACTCTTCGAGGTTTGGTTTGATCGAGTCAGCACTATCGACCAACATCTCGGCGGTCATCTCCGAGAGCGCGCCAGCGTACTCGGAGTATTCGACGTTTTTGAGCCGTTTGGCGAGCCGCCAGTCTTGGACGGCGGTGTAGTTAGAGATGATGTCCGCACAGCCAGCGCTGGTCAGCTCCCAGGGGGCTTTGGCCATGATCTCGGTGTCGGCGACAACCGCAAGTGGCGGATCAGCGGCCACGCTGTGTCGCGTATCGCCCTCAGGAACCGACGACCGTCCCGAGACGATACCGTCGTGGCTCGCTGCGGTTGGCACCGAGACGAGCCCGCAGTTGATTTCGTCGGCGGCCATTTTGGCGATATCGATAGGTTTGCCGCCGCCGAGGCCGATGAGGTAGTCGGCCGCGTGGGTTCGAGCCGTCTCGATAACGCGCTCGATCGACGCGAAGCTCGCGGTTTCGACGATGACGGTCTCCGAGTCGGGAACCTGGGCCCGAACGCGATCACCGGCCAGTTCGTTCGGCGTCGGACTCGTAATTATCAGCGGTTCGCCGCTGAGATGGAGATCGGCGATCGTCTCACCGAGTTCGTCGATGACACCGTGGCCGACAACCACGTTGCGGGGAAGCTTGATCCACGTCGATTTTTCGAACATGCTCGGGCCAACGCGGCCCGCCACTGAAATTGTTTGTGTCCGCGACGCAGAGAAACTCATGCGACCTCTTCGACGACCGCGTCGACGCGGATCGATCGGGCGACCGACTCCGGCAGACTCTGTTCGGTTCCTTCTGGAATTTGGACGGTCACCATACCGAACGGCGCGATGTCGACGATTTCAAGTTCGGTGCCAGGAGTGATGCCGGCGGCCTCGAGATAGCGGAGTTCCTCGTCGTTGCGGTCGCTTACTCTCGTGACGATGACGCGGTCGCCCTCGGCGAACTCGTTGAGCCGGACCGAGTCGTCCTCGCCGAGCGGTTCGAGGTCCGCGCCCGGAATCGGATCGCCGTGGGGGTCGACCGTTGGGTAATCGAGGGCTTCGGCGACTCGGCGTTCGAACTCTTCAGAAATGTGGTGTTCGAGCCGGTCGGCTTCCTCGTGGACCTCGCTCCACGAGTAATCGAGATGTTCGGTTAGGTACGTTTCGAGGAGTCGGTGGTGACGGATGACTTCGAGCGCGACCGTTTCGCCTTCGGTGGTGAGCTCGACGCCCTTGTACTTTTCTCGGTCGACGAGGCCGCGCTTGGCGAGCTTGCCGACCATACTGGTCACTGTCGGCGGTGTTTTGCCCAGATAGTCCGCGATAGCGGAGGTCGAAACGGGCGGCCCGCGTTCGACCTGAAGGACGTAGATCGCCTTCAGGTAGTCCTCCATCACGTCGCTGAACATACCTAGGGTTCCAGTGTCGGCGGCAAATAGCTACCGACCTACACCCCTTTGCCCATTAGATGGCTCCGAAGAATATCCGGTGTTTTGACACCCGCGTCGACGTTACAGACGACGACTGTTTCGTCGCCATCGAACCGATCGGCGTCCATCCACTTCCACGCGCCCGCGGCGGCCGCCCCACCGGCTGGCCCCATCTCGATCACCTGCGACTGGGCGATTGCCGTCGCCGATTCGAGACTGTCGCTATCGTCGACAGCGATCGCTGCGCCATCGAGTCGGTCGAGGGCGTCGACTGCTAGCTTGCCACCAGCCGGGTCGGCGACCTCCAATTCGCCGATGATCGTATCCGGGTGTGCCCACGGCTCGGGTCGGTACTGACCGCTCTCGAAGGCGGTTACGATCGGACAGCAGCTCGTCGGTTGGACCACAACGATCGTCGGCGGCGTCTCGACGACACCGAGACGCTGGAGCTCCTCGATTCCCTTGGCGAGTCCAACGACGAGCTCACCGGTCGCCGACGGGACGAACACGATGTCGGGAAGCGAACCGAGATCCGCATACAGCTCGAACGCGAGGGTTTTGGCCCCCTCGTGGCGGTAGGGCGTCGTGAACTCCTGTAGTGAGTAGTAGTCGGTGGCTAACTGGTCGTCGACCGCAGCAACAGCGTCGGGATACCGGCCGCCGACGACTCGCATCTGGCCTCCATGAACGTTGATCATCGCCTTGTTCGAGAATGCTGATCGCGAGGGGACGAACGCGTACGACCGGAGACCGAGCCGACCCGCGTAGGCTGCCGCCGACTGCCCGCTGTTACCCGGCGAGGCGAGCGCCAGTGGTTCCAACTCGGTTGGATCATCGTGGACCGAGAGTGCCGTTAGCGCAAGGCTCATTCCTCGGTCGTAGACAGTGCCGGTCGGGTTCCGGCTTTCGTCTTTGATATACACGTCTTCGACGCCCAGTTCGTCGGCCAGCTCGTCGACCGACACGAGCGGTGTCGAACCCTCTGTAGCCGTGATTGCCACGTCCTGTTGAAACGGAAGCAGGGCATCGAACTGCCAGAGACCCGTGGCTGTGGCCGACGGCTCGAAGAGGTCAGCCGGCGTGACCTCCTTGTAGTCGTATGTCGGCTCCAACGGCCCGTCACACGTCGGGCAGTGTTGGTCGACATCGGTATCGGCGACGGTTCCGCAGTCGACACACCGGAGCCCGGTATATGCTGGCGTTCGCGTCATATGCCTGCTTGTCTCGGTACGAACTAAGCCCTTCGTGTCGCACAGGTCTCCGCCCGTCACGGTATCAGATATAATAATAGTGGGGCACCATCCAAGTGAAGTGTGATTTCACATAGCTCGTCGTCGTTTTTCTCAATATTCGATCACAAAACAGAGTCACTGCCGAAGATATAACAGAATAAATTTGTGACTGTGAATGACTCTAATTTCTTCTAATATTCTTATATCAAAATATATCTGAAACGATAGCGCTGCCGCTCCGGCAGAGCGGCCAGCGCTGTCTGATAGGTCGTTAGCCTACATCGTGATCACGCCAGAAGAGATATCGCTGTTTGGCGTCAGTAAAGAGCGGTTTG
>NZ_JAQFWV010000046.1:0-25725 GCF_056175805.1 Halohasta sp. A2
AGATCCAGATCGCTACAACCGGTTCTTCAATGAGATTCTGTGTGAATCACTCCACGAGAAGATTCACTGTACCGCCTCGGTTGAGGCTACTGGAGGTGAAGTCTAAACGGTTCTGAGACGCGACCAACAATTTGTCTTGATTGCGGCAAATTCGAGACAAAGTCCCGCCTCTCAGAGTTGTTCCCAAATCGATTTCCGACTCATATTTATTTAAGTTGGGGCGGACGTTATAACCGTAACAATACCGCCGCCGACAACTGCGAGTCCGCCAAGCCCGAAACAGATGAGCCAGAACGGCAACCGTTCGACGATCCGCATCAAGGCATCGATCGTGAGATACCCAACAACAGCACTTGCAATAGTTGCTCCAATGGCGGCCGAAAAACTAATCCCTGGAATTCCACCAGCACCGACAACAGTCAGTGCTGCGGCTCCGATGCTCGCAGGGATTGATAACAGAAATGACAACCGAAACGCTACTGGCGGATCATAGCTCCGGAACAACAACGCGCTTGTCGTAATTCCTGACCGCGAGATTCCAGGCAGAATCGCAATTCCCTGTAAGGCACCGACGAGACAGGAATCAAAAAATGCCGGCACTTCTCGATATCCCATTCCAACGGATTCCGAGACTAATTGAAGAATGCCTGTGAGAATTAATAACACACCAATCAGCGATACAAACAGCCCCCCAGTCAGTTCGCTTGCGAAATCGACGGCAAAAATGTATAACGGGATACCGACCACCCCTGTCACCAGACTAGCAATGAAAATAAACGAAACAAGCGCATTGTCATTTCCAAACGCTTCGTGTGGCCGCCACGCAGGGACCGCACCCAATGCAGTTGTGATATCGTCTCTGTAGTAACTTGCCGCCGAGATCGTCGTTCCGATCTGCAAAAACAATGCCAGTTGAAGTGCCATATCTGGTGAGGTTCCGACCGATGTCAAGAACAACGCGAGGTTGCCCTGACTCGAGACGGGGAGCCACTCAACAATCCCCTGAATAACCCCTGCTAGGATAGCGATGAGAAAGTCCGTTGAACTCACTGACAGACTATTTTGATGTTATGTTGTAATACGTGTCGGTTCTGTCAATCAGTCATTTTCACAGTCACTCTGCGGGTTGCATGTCATTTAATTGTCGAAGACGACCAACAAGTCGATCAAACAGATACCAGAGTGCAACTCCAAGGCCAGCACCGAGCATGTTCACATAAATATCGGTAAAACTGAATGTTCGTGTCGGAAGGTTCAGTTGGACGACCTCCACTGCAGCGCCGCAACAGACAGTGACTACAAAAACGGTGAAGAGAACTTGAGATGGTGGGAGTGTGATCGTGTGACATCCTCCTCGCCGTAAACGGCGAGGCTTCCCACGCATGGGGAATACCAGTTAGTCGTCGCTGGCAGAGGGTTTCGACTCTTCGTAGGCCGTGAGCGTCATCTGCGCTGGTACGCTCTTCTCACGGTGAGTCGTGGCGGTGTCACAACCGCTCCCATCCCGAGGCGAGTCATCGCGTCCAGCCTTGTCAAGCGGGACGCTCTCTCCCCACGGGTTGATCCGTCGTGCGATATTCGCGGAAGCGTTGATGTCGGCCTGAAACGTCGAAACGTGGCAAGCGTCGTTCGGACACCGGAACTCGGCTTGGGAGCCCCGCCGACCGATGTGGTGGCACGAGTGGCACGTCTGCGACGTGTACGCCGGATTCACGTACTCGACCGGGATACCTGCCTCCATCGCCTTGTCCTCGATGCGTCCTTGGAGTCGGGCGAATGCCCACGAGTGAAGCCGACGGTTCATGTACTT
This sequence comes from Halohasta sp. A2, assembly GCF_056175805.1. Classification (NCBI taxonomy): domain Archaea; kingdom Methanobacteriati; phylum Methanobacteriota; class Halobacteria; order Halobacteriales; family Haloferacaceae; genus Halohasta; species Halohasta sp. A2. The sequence continues at coordinate 1,811 of NZ_JAQFWV010000046.1, forward strand.
CCCGTAGTCGAGATGTTCTCGAATGTACGTCAAGTCCTCCATCACTAACACCGGGTTCTCGAACCGTTTGGCGTACTCGACTACCTGCCGAGACGCCTTCTCTACGATATCGGTGAGCGCGTTCTGGTAATGCGAGAAGCGGTCTTCAATCCGCCACTCGGATGCCTCACGCTCTTGGAGTCGTTTCAGGGTCGTGTGCATCTCTTTGCGGAGATGCTTCGCTCTGCTTCCGCTACACACGAACGGGTCAGTCGGAGAACCGTCCTTGAGGGCACAGCCCGTGATCAGGGCGGTTTCTCCGATGTCTAAGCCGATGTGCGTGGCGTCACCGTCTGTCGCTGGTTCTTCGACTGGGTACTCGACGGAGACGTGTAGTACCCAGTTCTTTTGATGCTGCTGAAGCCGTATCTCACCCGCCTTCGCATCCTCCGATACGAGGTCGTGCCAGAGGTCTTCCTGTTCGGGGTTGATTCGGAGCGGTATCCAGAAGTTCGTCCCTCGGCCCGCCCGTGGAACCCACCACGTAAACTCGTAGTCGCGGTCTTCAGAGTGGTCAAACTTCCCAGCTTGGTTGGTGAGCCGTATCGGGTGTTCGTCGTCTAACTCCTTGGCGTTGTACGTCTTGCGGAGTTTCGGGACGTAGTTGCAGAGGGCAGCTTTGGCCTGATACGGCAGCTCGTAGGGCGTCACGATGTCGCTCACGGCCGACATGGTACTTGCCCCGGCGTCGAACGCCTCTTGCAGACCGTCACGGTAGGTTTCGAGTAAGTCGTTCAGTTTGGCCTGCTTGTGAGCGGTAGGGGGCGCGAACGTCGCCTGCAACGTTTTGGTGACAGTCGTAGACATCGCTACTGATCCTCCATGTACTGCATTAGTACGTCGATGCTCACCTGTCCGGTAGTAGCGAGAAAGTATCCGGGTTGCCAAAACGCCTTGTCGAGTGCCTGCCGAACTTCGGGATTCTCATCACGGATTTTGCGAGACGTGACGCCCTTGAGTGAGTTGATGAACTTGGTGAGGTCAGTCGTTGGCTTCGCAGTGAACAGGATGTGAACGTGGTCGCTCCCGCCGTTGACGTTCTGGATGTTCACGCCGAAGTCCTCAGAGATGTCGCTGGCAATCTCACCGACCCGTTCGGCTATCTCGTCGGTGAGAAGGTCTGCGCTGTACTTCGTGACGGTCACGAAGTGATATTGGAGCGCGTAGACCGTGTGCGACCCGGTTTCGAGGTTGTACTTCATTTGGCCGTACTAATTTTTACGCACCCAATTCGAATAAAAGTTCGCAGTCGTGGGGTATTCGGCCTGCAACTGACTGTGATTTGTATAGGATTTGTCGGCTTCACGCCCGGCGTAAACGCCGGGATTCTCGCCTTGAAGAAAGATAGCTTGCATACGCAAAAACGATTGCAAGGCCCATATATCCCACTACGTGGAGCCACATTGAGTACGGGAATACACCAAACGGGCCGTGTGAGACCGAACCAGTCCCTGGGGCTGGAACGATCGAATAATAAAATAATCGTATGTGTTTACCCCGAAGTCTCAACAGCCGGTACAGCGTGAGCTCGTGAGATCATCTTATTGCTGCTGACAACTCGACGAAGTTCCTCGTAGGGATTGCGTCCCTGCTGGCGCCACGTCGCCAGCAGGGACAAGACTGTCTCATGAACGAACATTCCTCGGTCATTACGGAGTGTTCCGATGATTTTCCGGAGAACGACTGGTTCACGAAGTGCGTTCTCAGCCGCATTATTCGTCGGGGAGACCGCTGGCTCACCGACGAAGGTGAGCCAGTGGTCGAGCCCACCTTTGATCTTCCCGAGCAGTGTTGCCACTGATTTGGCGGTTACTGACCGCTCAACGAGCGATCTGAGCCCGTTCTGACATGCTCGATGCATCTGTGCTCGTTCACGTGGACTTGGGTCGGTCTCCAGCCACGACTGGAGACCGACGAACATCTGCTTGAGATGCCGGTACACCGGTTCTGCCTCCTCGTGGTCACTAGCAACGTCTTCAGCTTCTCGGAGAAGATGTGCCCAGCACCGCTGGAGGTTACTACTGAACGCCGGATATGCCGTCCACCCATCACAAATGACCGTTCCCGCGAAGTCCTCGCCGAGGACTTCTGCGGGAACATCACTCCCACGACTCTCTCTGACTGCGTACAACGTGTGCTGGCTTGTCCGAAACGTCCAGATCCATGCCTGCTCACCGTCGCGTTTGACGCCTGTTTCGTCGATGTGAACTACGTCAGCATCTTGTATCTCTTGTCGGAGCTGCTCGTACTCGCAGCGACCGGCGCGCGCTGCGCGCTCGGTCGCGTGCCACGCGGACGCGCCTGACAAATCCAGTCCGTGTAGTTGCTCAAAGCGGTCAGCGATCTTCCGGTAGGGAAGGCGATGATCGTACCGAGACAGTGCTGCTTGGGCGATGACGTTCACCCCGAACTGCCCCTCATCGGGGCAGTCGGGGTGAGTCGCAACCGTCTCCGTACCACAGGAGTCACAGTGGTAGCAGTGACGGTTGTACTGGGTGATTTCTGGTGGCTGTGGATCCGGAATCTCCTCGACGAGTCGGGGGCTGACGCCCACCGACTCGTCGAAGTGTTCGCCACACTCTGGGCAGCAGTTACAGGTGACCTCTACTTCTTCGTCAGGATCAGGTGCCGACCGCCACTCTGGGTCGTGTCCTGGTTTTCGTCCCGGTGTACCGCCGTCTGTACGTGGTTGTTCGTCGTCCTCGTCCCCGCTGGACGAGGACGACTCTCCATCGTCCGATTGATCCTTGCTCGGTGGCGTATGCGGTCCCTCGTACCACCGAAGCTTAGCTCTCAGCCGTTTGTTCTCTTTTCGAAGCTGCTTGTTTTCTTCACGGAGCTTCTCATTCTCTTGCTCAAGCGCAACTAGCCGCTTGAGGATTTCCTCCTTGGAAGGCTCGGAAGAGGTCATTAACAGGCGAGACGGGATGGTCTCCTGCTTGGAGACCATCCCTCAGGAGTGTGTTTGCTCGCCTGGTGCATCGGTCTACAGTACCAGTCAGGGTGTTCCTACGAGAGACTGGCGATATCTATCTGGGGGTAAACACATACTCTAATACTTTCAAATGCTCTGTAGTTTCGCTAGACAGCACACCAATTGGCTCAATATCCATCAAAAAGGTTAGCCTAGGGACAGATAGATAGAATCAACTGCAGTCTATCGGTTTGTTCAAAATGATCAAGATATGTAGGCAAATCGAGTTTAAATTCCTGCTTTTTCAACTGAGAAGATGACTTCAAAATAGCCCGAATCGACTGTCGTCTAGCGAAACTACAGAGCCAAAAGATTCAAATAGAGGGTGTCATAGAATACGTCGCATACGAAAGAGCAGGGTTGAGAAGCCGTGTCCAGCAGCACTCAAACCCTGCAAGATGAGCCTTGGATAGACGAGTTCTTTAATCTCGTGGCGGTTGAGACGCTTCCGCTCTTCGAGTACCTCGACTTTGATTTTCTCAGTGAGTATGACGTGTTCGCCCCCACCCGTCGGGGGCGAACACGTGACCATCATCCACCAGAACTGTTCAAAGGCTTGCTTCACTGCTACTACAAGGGTATCTACGGGACACGTCCTGTCGCCAGAGAACTACAGAACACGGCTGTCTGGCTTAGCTGTGGGTTCGATCGACCGCCGTCCAGAGACGCGGTCGATCGGTTCCTCACTGATCTCAACCTCGTTGTTGAAGACGTGTTCAGTCGCCTCGTCGAGCAGGCCGCTACCCGCGGCCTGCTTGACTTAACCTTCCGAATCGACTCAACCGATCTTGAAGCACTCGCGTGGAATGATGATGCTTCGTGGAACTACGATCCAACAGCTGAAGAGTTCTACGACGGCTTTGGTCTCAGCATCGTTTCGGCAGGGCCAAAGATACCAATCGCAGCGGAGTTCACGCAGGCGAAACAAGCCTCAAAAGAGACAGCGATGCGCGTCACACGTGACGCGCTCGCCGTCAAGCATCCAATCTGGTTGCTTGGAGACAGTGCATACGATATCCTTGATTGGCACGACTTCCTGCTGGAAGCAGGAGTCGTGCCGATCGTCCCATACAATCCACGAAACACCAGCGATCCACTCAATATCGACTACCGTGTCGAAGATCGAATCAACGAATTTACCGAGGATGTGATGTTCAAGCGTTCGATTCTTGCTGAGACCTACAAGCGGCGAACACAAGTTGAGCGAACGTTTGGAGCGTGTTCAGACTGCGGCCTCGGGACGCTGCGCGCCCGAGGCAGCGTCCATGCTCGGGTACAAGCATTCCTTGGACTGTGTCTCCGAGTAATAGTTGCAATCACGAACTACGAACAGGGTGAAAATCCAGGGCGGACGAAGCTTGTGGTATGAGATGAATTGTATGACACCCTCTCAAATAAGCAAGGCGAGTGCCCCAGGGTCGTTCGGAAATCGAATATTTCTGAGATCACAAGGATCAAGCATTCTTGAACGACTTGACCTCGAGGGTGAAGCCGACACTAAGATTTAATTGATACTAGTTCATATAAAAAGATACAGCCAGAAAACCTCAAAGACAAATTAAAGATCTTAATACAATGCTGACTGTGGAAGCTTGGAAGTGCGACTCCTCTCAAAATCCGCTGTTGGCGGTGTCGCTCGAAAGACGAAGTCTTTCGCGATCACGAAAATCGGAGATTTTCGGACGACGACTGGTGTTGTCGGGCGAGGTGGAGCCGCCGACCCTCACGGACGTATTGAGCGTTCGGGTGTTACTTCCAGCCGACCCACTCAGGGAGGTCGAAGGGTATTCAATTCGCCTGCGGCAACGATACAAGCCTAAATGGTGAAGCCTCAGGGTCTCACAAATCGCCCCGCGATTTGCTGGATACGGGAAATCTGTGACCTCCCTTGACTTGTCCCCGAGGTACTTCATGTCCACCTACCCAACGAAATGAATCAGATTGCTCTTGAACTACCTCACGTCGTGCTTGAACCGCTTCTGGCCGTCCACAAAGTACCTTTTCAGGACCCATTTACTGTGGTGAATACAATTGGGTTGATCGCGTTTGCACTGGTTGGTTCATTGAAAGCGATCCGTGAGGAGTTCGATATACTTGATATCACCATTGTTGGACTGGCAATGGCGTTTGCTGGTGGGGTATCCCGCGATGTTCTCGTTGCACGGACTCCATTGGCGCTCCAGTCACCACTCGAAATTATCCTTGGGTTGTCCGGTGTTTGTTTAGCAATCTTGTTGAGCGTTATCCTGTCGTCGCTAGAAACAGACTTAGTGACTCTTGTTGCGGATGCCATCGGGCTTGCCGCGTTTGCGACAGCTGGTGCGATCGTCGCAACTGAGACCGGAGTATCAGCATTTGGGATTGTTTCGGTTGCGACAATTAACGCCGCCGGCGGGGGCGTGGTTGCAAATATTCTGCTTGGTCGCTCACCGTTTATTATCTTCGAGGGTTTTTATGCAATCTGTGCAGTCTTCGGAGGGGCTGCGTACTGGCTCACGGGACTGATCGGGGCAAGTGGGAGTGCTGCTGGTACCTGTGTGGTCGTGACCGTTGGAATGCGACTAACAGCGGTTAGATATGACTGGAATCTTCCGACAGTCGGAGATATATGTTAATATATTTCATACTCCAGAAAAACTATTGAACGACTCAACTCACAAGCATGTAGAAGGAGGGCTTTTATATCTGTTTTGTCGCACCGCCTGCTTGAAACATTCATAATATAAAAATATATCGATCTGGTGAATCGCTATACAGCTCTTGATTTCACGGTTTCACGGCTCTCTTGATGTTGTGAACGACACATTTCACGACGAGTTCACGAAATTCTCGGTACCAGGTTCGCGCTCGCACGGCGTCGCCGTGCGTGCGCTTGATCGACGAGAAGACGGTCTCACACATCAATCATTGGCGGTAACGAGGGCCATTGACCCGCGCGTTGTGCGCGTGGTCGATGGGTCGGAAGATGCGACGCTTAATCAGCGGTCTCACACCCTCTTTTCGGAGTTTTTCGCGTAAATCATCAGTCATAGCCTTTGTCAGCAGCGAGGCTGTGCAGGTCGCCTGCGTTGCGGCAGGCGACCTGCCAGCCGAGGTGTGTGTCGTGGGTTTTCTCGGTCGTACAGTGAACATCAAGAACGGCTTGGGATTCTGTATCGACGAGAGCGGTCGCTTTGAGTGTTTGAACGCGGTAATTCGTCCGGCGGCAGTAGTGCTTGCTAACGTTTTCGCGGTCGAAAAACGTGGCATCAACCGCAGCGTGACCTGAGAGATCGTGCAGCTCCGACGAGAGTCGGAGCAGCACTCGCCAAAGCTTCATTTTGAACCTATCAAACGCCTTAACTAGCGTAGAGTGATGAGGGAGATCGCCCTCTTCGAGGCCGATCTCGGCGAGAATATGCGGCATTTCGCTCAGCAAATCGAGTGCATTGCGATAGGATTCATCGAGGTAAACCCGCAGACAGTGGAGCGAAACAAGTGCGTAGTCGGCGAAGCCGCCATCCCCTTCAGGGGCGGCGACTTCGCCTTGGTCACCAACAACATTTTTAGCCAACGTGACCGCTTTGCTCGTGAAGCGGGAAATATGCGACATAGGTATCGACAGTCTTCCGCTTCAACTCGTTTGAATTAACGAACGAACCGTCGCCTTCTAGTGATTCACCAGAGCCAATATTTCTTATATAGTACTACTTCCACGGTTTAGCAGAGAGGCGTCTTGAGATCGCTTTAGCGTGTTACGGAGGGCATCTCGCCCAACGTCAGTGCCGTTTTAGCGGTGGTCGGTTCCCAACCTAACTCCACAATGAGGAGTGTCCACTTGGTGACATCCCCTGAGGTTGTCAATCACAATCGACAGATTGCACCGCTATCTAAAGAAAACGTGTTACTTGTTCAGGGTGGACCACACGAATAGAATTGGGCAATAAGAAGTTACTGGGAGACCAACACTACTCCAATAATTGCGAACGCTATTCCGGCGAGTCTTGTTGCCCTGATTTCGTCCCCGAGAATAATCATGCCAATGAAAGCCGCGACGACAAAGTACATCGCACCAAGAGTAGAAATCACTGTCGTTGAGCCTCCCGAAAGGCCAACGTACATCGAAATAAGGCCAATCCCGGTGAATAACCCGGCCGCACCGGCGAGTAGTCCACCTCTTGCAGTAATGACAAGCGATGCGTCTGAAACGAGGACGTACCCGAGTGCAAGGGGTCCTGCAACTAGGTAGGAAATTGCAGCGGCTGTTCTCGGATCAATAGACTCTGACGCAGCGTTTCCTAATACTACCCAAACGCCCCAAGTTACCATTGTAATCGAACCAAAAAATACAGCTGAATCTATTTCAGGTATACTCATTAAAATATATCAAACGCCGGCATTCATAAAGATCCATGATTCATGTAATTGAATTTGTACTTTGTGTAATTGAGTAGTAACACTAGAATTGACAGACGTAAGCGGGATGCCGAGAACCTAGCCGGTTTCGCTGAATAGCGAATATTTATTTATAGCTCAGCATACGACTGTGACAACTTAGCTGACACGATCCCGGCCGCTTAATCGTACTTCGTGCAAGGTTTTGAACAGCTGGTGCCACGCAACAGCGTCAATATCCAGTCTATGACATACTTGCGAGTTTAGTTCGTGAATAGGATTCACTAATCACTTTTAATAAATTATTGCAGGAATTTTCTCTATATCCAATTTTAACACTACCATGTCGTTAATATTATTATTTGTAAGCTAAAACTCATTGCTAATACCTCCCAGCTAACGATGGTTCATCAAATACAAATAGGAATGACGGCTCACTGTCGGACCGTATCAAACAAGTCGCTATCTTTGATATCTATATGGCTATAACAGTAACAGCAGTTATTAAGCACGATCTAATAGCACTTGTTCCAACGCTACAGTTACTCAGTGATATCCAGATCCGAGTTATTTCGCAGGAGAACACAGCACCGGGTGGTACCGAGTTTCCATTTCTCGTAAAATATGATGACCGTACAGAGCTTGAAGCAGGTTTCAACGAAGATCCGACTATCGCTAGCTATTCGCTGATTGATTGGACCGACGGAGCCGGAATTTATTACATTGAGCATACACCAGAAACAAAACTCATTAGTAATGTTGTGACTGATGTTAATGGTTTTCTTGTTCACACTGAGACTAAAGGCGAGGGGTGGTTTGTACGGCTACTCTTACCCAACCGGGAGGCGCTTCAAAATATTTGGGAGTATACGAACAAAAATAATATTACGCTCGATATTATCAAAATATACAGAAACGACGGCGCTGGAACGGACAGTCCCTATGGGCTAACTAGCGAACAGAAGATTGCACTCCAAACGGCTTACGAGGAAGGTTATTTTTCTGAACCACGGGATATCACGCTTGACGGGGTTGCCAGTAAGATGGATCTTTCGTCGACAGCAATGAGTGGCCGACTTCGGCGCGGGATTCGGAACCTCGTTGCAGCAACGATCGCCGAAAGCGAGCCGAAAGATTCGTGATATCTTTTTAAAGGGTGACAAGCAGAATTCCCCGGGTCACCGTACCCGGGGATGAATGCGACAATTGCCCGGCTTAAAAGTAGTGCTAGAAAGTATTACGTTATCGCGTCTACAGCCGATAAACCCACTGAGAGAGCTATTTTTCCAAGAGCAGAATGACTGGGTTGCTTGAGGCAAAAGCGCTCAATCAGTTATGACATCCTCCTCGCCGCAAACAGTAGTTGCCGAACCTAGCTGAGCCTCTTAACGTTGGGCCGCGTTGGTCGAAAGATGGTCGAGACAACTGAGGCAAAACAGGTCTGTCGTGCTGCTTCGACGTTGCTGTTCCCGGAGTTGGATTTCAATGTGAAACAGTGCGGAACAACTCGAACAACACGCCGTTCAGTAGTTTTGAGTTGGTTGTCGAAGTCGTAAGTTGGACTACATCTGCCGATCTTGAATTGATCGGCAATGAAGTCGCTGCAGACTGCGTTGAGCAGCGAGTACAATTTGCTCGTAACGGAGTGGACAGAGTTGACATTCAGTTCAAAAAAGCGGCTACTACCGAACCTGAGCCTCAAAAGTGTGGTCCCTGTCAGTCGTACAACGGATACTCGGTGGTCAGGCCATCGACGCGCTCGCTAACTTCAGCCACGACTCCGTCGTCAGCTGGTGCATCAATGACATCGTATATGAGGTCAGCCACCTCTCGACACGCATCTTCGTCGAGTCCACGTGTCGTTAGTGCTGGTGTTCCAACTCGAATTCCGGATGGATTAAAAGCCGACCGACTCTCACCGGGAACGGTGTTTGCGTTGAGGACGATACCAGCATCTTCCAGTGCTGCTTCGACTTGCTTTCCAGTTGTTTCTGGATGAGACGGACGGAGATCGATTAATACAAGATGGTTATCCGTGCCGTCCGATACGAGCGAGAGACCATGATCCATCAGCCGGGCGCCGAGGGCCTGTGAGTTTGCGACCGTCTGTTTGGCGTACGTCTCGAATGAGGGATCAAGCGCTTCACCGAACCCAACAGCCTTGCCCGCAATACAGTGCATTGCTGGGCCACCTTGTGTCCCGGGAAAGACTGAGGAGTCGATATCGTCGGCGTAGGCGTCCTCACACATAATGATCCCGCCACGCCCGGCGCGGATTGTCTTATGAGTCGAACCAGTAACAAAGTCAGCGATCCCAACCGGTGACTCGTGGACACCAGCAGCGACGAGACCGGTTATATGGGCAATATCTGCGAGGTGGTATGCACCGACAGCATCGGCGGCTTTCTGAATCCGCTCCCACTCGACTTCCCGTGGATAGGCTGAGTACCCCGAGACGATGAGATCAGGCTTGAACGCTTCGGCTGTCTCTTGAAGACCCTCGTAATCGATATAACCGGTTTCGTCGTCGACCTCGTACTGTTCTACGTCATAGATTTGGCCAGCAAAGTTCGCCGGATGACCGTGGCTCAGGTGTCCGCCGTGGGTCAGATTAAGTGAAAGGATCTTGTCATTTGGTTCGAGGACAGCTAGGTAGACCCCCATATTTGCCTGCGAACCCGAATGAGGTTGTACATTAACATGATCTGCACCCCACAATTCAATTGCACGATCGATGGCTAACTGTTCGACGTCGTCAGCGTACTCACATCCTCCGTAGTAACGCCCGCCGGGGTAGCCCTCAGCGTAGTTATTCGTCAGTTCTGAACTCTGAGCTTCCATGACGGCTTCGGAAACATGGTTCTCACTTGCGATCATCGCCAGGGTATCATTTTGCCGCGTGCGCTCGCCTTCAAGCGCCGTAGCAACATCTGGATCGGTCTCACGGACGGTTTCGTACGTCATATCCGACCTATGAACCAGAGTGTCAATAACATCTCCGTTGACATAACATGTTAAGAAAGATATCGGATGTGGAAGCGGACGATACAGAGCGTTTGCTCAAGCATACCGCGTCGCCACGACTCGGTGTCCGGAGTTTGATTGGACGTGTAAATACGAATGCCGCTGGTCCTATACTCCTCGTCACCGACGTATGGAGAGAGCGTGCCGATGAGGGTCTCTGGCTCATAGGTGCCCCGACAACTGACGAGTTAGCGAATAAAGCTCAGTATCCCAGTCGTCTTCCGGAGGAATTTAATCAAATCACCGACACCGGCCTTCTGAGATATACATAAGCCGCTTGCAGTTCATCAAACTTGAGACTCCGATTTCAACCGGTAGTTCCACACCCCGATAGTGTATCTCAATGATCCATTTGAGTATCGTCTCTGGATCATATCAAAGCTGTATTACAGAGAATCAAGGAGAAAGCCTCGCGCTTCACAGTAGTTGCCGAACCTAACTGGGACTCTTGCGGCTGGACTGCATTTCTCAAAAATGGTCCAGACGACTGAAACAAAACAGGTCTGTCGTGCTGCTTCGACGCTAGTGTATCCGGAATTGAAATTCGGTGTCAAGCAGTGTCGGTAGTTCCCATCGCTCCTGATTGCTGACTCGATTTCTAGAGCAAAACAAACCCGAACAGAGCGACCGATTCAGTGAGTCGAACAGAGACGGCGATCTCACTCCGGTGAGAGCGCCGTCAGTCCAGACAAGACGCGAAGCCGTCGCTCATTCACGAGGTGGCCTCTGGACGCGGGCAAGCTCAGCCCGCGTCCAGCTGGCTGTAGGTCGCTGGGATGCCAATACCGTTAGTCGGCGCTTCCCACTTCCGGCCCAACGTGTCGTTGAGAGCGTGATCTCGTCAGTTTTGGCTATTCGCTGACTCGATGGGAACTACCGACTTTCTGTTCGTTGTCGCGTTGTACAATTTGTGGGTGCTTGCAAACATCCTTGTTGCTGGTACGATCCGGCTAGAGAAACCACCGATTTCAACGCGGATCTTTCGTCGGCTCATTTTCACAGACTATGGCTAAGTGTAGCTTCAAGCGTAGTCTCACTAGTTTCTCGACTCAACTGGATAGAGCTGGCGTAGTTTGATACGAGCGTCATCAGTGGTGAATTGCCAGTCAATAGGCCGATCAACCGAATTGTGAAGATGCTGCCACGCAGCGACCTCCGCTCGGAGGGTCGCTGCGTCATAGATGCGCCGATCAAGACACTGACGTTTGAGGATGCCAATCGAAATTTCGGCCATGTTCAGCCAGCTGCCTCGCTTCGGAGTATAGTGGAACTCGAATCGATCAAGATACGCTTTCGCTTGCTCTGGTGGGAAAAAGTCATAGAAAGCAGCCGGTTTGTGCGTATTGAGTTGATCCATCACAACCCGGATGCAATCCGCATCCGGGTAGTGAACATCCGCCAGTTCGACCATGCGGTCGATCCATTCGGTCGTCCGCCGTCGCTCCGTAACTTCGACGGCTACCCAGCTACTCAACGGTTCGGTGGTGATGTGGAGCCGCTGTTTCCCGTTGCGTTCGTAACGGTGATCGACACGAGCGACCGCTCCCGGTTCGGCCGGGAGCGGATCGCGCTCATGCCCACGAAGTGCCTTACTGGATTCGTCAAAACAGATGACTGGACGTGTTTCGTCGTATGGTTCGTGGTACAGAGCGAGGACATCTTCCATGTAGTAGACAAAGCCAGCGTCCTGTTCTGGTGGAATTTCCCAGTAGCTAGAGAGATGCGGTTTCAGGACGTTTTTTTAGACGTTCTCGGACGGTTTCGTGAGAGATCGACTCGAAGTCGATCTCGTCAAGCATAACGAGTTCATCAGCGAGAAGGTGGAGAGTCCAGCGAGAGTGTCCTTCTGGTGGTTCGCTACAGGCGAGTTTGATCAGTCGGGCTTCGGCATCGCCATCGAGTTTGCGTTCATATTCGCGGTCGGGCTTGCGGCGATGAATCGCCGCGAGCCCTCGCTGGCAGTAGTTTTTGCGTGCGTTGTAGGGTGTTCCGATTGAACAGCCGACGTGCTCACAGATTTCAGCATCTGTGAGCCCGTTGTCAGCCTTCAGGAGTATACGTGCCCGGGTGATGTCCTCGGCTTTGTGCTCACCGGTCGAAATGAACCATTCGAGCGTCCTCCGCTCCTCATCAGAGAGATCAACAACGTGCTGCTTTCGTCCCATTCGTATAGATACGTGCTTAGAGAGCTTAAGCTAGCGAGACTACGCTTGAAGCTACACTAAGCTAGTCGTTCACTTCGACCGGGAGACCGGTTAGTGAGCGTCTTCTGGAGAGATATCGCTCGGGAACGCCGTCGGAGTAGTGTTCGCTCACTCTCTTTGAGCAGCTACTGCTGAGAGGAGAGTCGCACTCGCTGTGATTCCCAAGCAAACAGTGTCGTGAGTCTCTCGACGAAAATTTGATTCGGCAACTACTGTTCAGCACGAAGAGGATATAAATACGCCGTGCGAGCGCTGGGCTGGTATCAGCGGTTCCGTGAAATTGTCTTGATGTTCGCTATCATCAACATAGAATCACTGTGTGAGCCGATGTAACTGTGACTCAATATCTGTTTAACAGAGCAGAATACTGTAGTGTGATTACATACTGCTTGATTCACGCTGCCGAATACGGCTTGCGATCGTATCGTGAGATATCGGCTCCTCATCGGGATTGTATGAAACTGGCCGTGAAACTAGATCCAACAGATTGAGTTCCTTCAGCATGTCACTCGTCTCCTGTCGATTCAGTTTGAGGTGATTCATTACTTCATAGACCGTCATTGAATTGGCCACAGCATCTACAATGTCTGCTATCTGGATCCCGTTAGGAAGTCCGATACCATCTGTCGCGAGTTTCTCGCCGACGATCGAGGAGTGAGATGCCGCTAGATCGATTTTGTCCTGTGTTTGGGGCTGTTCGGTCTGGGTATCCTCTTGAGTTTGGGGCTGTTCGGTCTGGGTATCCTCTTGAGTTTGGGGCTGTTCGGTCTGGGTATCCTCTTGAGTTTGGGGCTGTTCGGTCTGGGTATCCTCTTGAGTTTGGGACTGAGTGCTTTCGCTGTCTTCTAAACAGTCCGAAACTGATGGGGTCGTTTCATAGCTATGTGGCTCGTGTACGTTCGCTTGGATCATGTATCGACGGACTGTCTCAGAGGAAACATCCATCGCTATTTGCTCACTCATTTCAGTGAAATTGTTACAAAGACTGTATAGCTTCTGAAGATAATCAACATCATCATATGGTGGAATAGAGGTGTCGCGAGCCGTACGTAGTACCTCATCGACCGAATCATGTTCGTCTGTGATTGGGGCTTCATTTTTTTCTTCAGTCGATGCAGTCTTCTTATCGAGTTGATCGCTCGACCTGATGGACTTAGCGGAACTCAAGTCAGCGCTTGGGCTGTCAGTGACTGTCGGCATTCTATCCGGTGATCCAGACGGGTTAATCGTGAACGCGGCAGTGAAAAGTAGCCCGTCGTCAGTAACGCAAATATCTGTTTTATCTGTAGAGAGTGCTGCCTCGGCAGTTTCAGGCGACTCAAAGAGCGACGACGCGCTAAACTCTATCTGCAGTCCGTTGTCTTCAGTTAATGCTGCCGATTCTGGAGACAGACCCTGTCCAAGGTCGGTGGCCGAACCGGAACACAGTGCCAAGGGAATCTCGATTAGAACAGCCAACTGATCTCCGTTCTCGCCTGTGGGTGTCGCATTAACATGCCGGATTGACCGTCCATGCGACTCGTAGTGATCAACGATTCTAGAAAGAATATCGAATGAGGTTTGTAGACCCATACTATTGAATCTTTGTAGCACAATATGTACAATAACAATGCATGGGGAATATTAAACCCATTCAAGTGATACCATTGTCAAAATATTCTAGTAGGCTTTGCCCAATTCGGTATATTCGAGTGTTCTGAGATCACTTGTCCGCAACCGGCGTTGCGATACTGGCGAGACGTTCACCAGCAATAGTGATCGGCTCGCGAACGATAGAATATACAACGCCACCTTGGTGGGCTGTTACTTGCTGGCGGCGATCGAACGTTGATGGCGAGTAGATCGTTCCTAGTTCGTCGCCCGGGTCGACGACGTCGCCGACGTTGATCTCGGGACGCGCCTCGAACAATCCTGATGACGCTGCCCGAACCGGTTGCTCCTCACTCCGGAGGACGATCTGATCCGTTGAGTAGTCCGGATCGGACTGAAGGCAGCCGAGGAATCGAAGCACATTTCGGGCGCCGTCAACACCTGCTTCGACCACTGGGTGGCTCATGATTCGACTGTTCGCTAATTCTACAGTTATAACCGGAATTCCTGCGCGCGACACAGCGCTTCGGAACATCCCCCTGAACTCCTCGTCGACTGGTGTTTTGTCCTGGTCAATGAGCTGGTAGCTCATATCGAACGCCGTCGCGATCTCTTGAGCTGCGGCGTCGCCATCCTGATACCGGACGTGAGGGAGCATATCCGCCGTTCCAGTGTGGAGGTCGACCGCTGCATCGGCATCGCTCACTAGTCCCCAAAGAGCGGCTGCCAAGCGTTCTTGGAACCCGCCATCGCCGTCGCCCGGCCAGACACGATTCAAATTCGGATCCAACATGTCGTAGGCGGTAGGAGTCATATACTGACGGTGATCGAACGCAAGTGGATTCGCAACTGGAACAAGAATGACCGTTCCTGCCATTTCACTCCCGAGCAGAAACTTGTGTAGTCGACGGAGCACGGCCGGTCCGTTGAGTTCAATACCATGTTGTGCAGCCTGAAGATAGACGGTCGGTCCGTTTCCGCCTATATACCGGTGGACGGTCACAGTAAGATCTTCCCCAGAGGGACGGCTGTCGAGACGCAGTTTGGAGATAGTATGCCTAACGGAATTGTATTCCATACCTCAGCCCCGTAACGAAGCGATAAAAAAAGTCAGTTCGAATAACGTGAAACTCAAAGTGACAAGTAGAGAAAAAATTGAAAACACGAGTAAAATAGGCGATAGCTATTTGTATCCGTCAAAATCACGTTGCATCTAGATACATGGAGACAACCGAGAGCTTGCCAACCGAAGCAGACACTGTCATTGTCGGTGCTGGCATCGTTGGCTGTAACATCGCATACCAGTTGACCAAACTTGGCCGATCTGACGTAGTCGTCGTTGACCAAGGGCCAATGCCGACGACGGGCGGGTCGTCGACACACGCACCTGGGATTATGTTCCAAACAGCAGAGCCGAAAGTTCTCAGCCAGTTCGCTGATTACAGTCGCCGGCTGTACTCTAACCTCGAGGGAGCCGACGGCGAACAAGCCTACAACGAGGTCGGCGGGATCGAGGTCGCCCGCAGCGAAGACCGAATGGATTTCCTTCAGCGCCGCGTCGAATACGCCAAAGCTTGGGGGATCGAAGATCCACAGCTCCTTTCGCCTGAGGAGGTCGCTGACCGTCTTCCGCTAGTTGATCCCGATCAGATTCGCGGGGGCTACTACTCGCCAACCGACGGCCAGGTGTCGGGTGTCGTCGCCTGCGACGCACTTGCCAGAGAAGCGATGGATCAGGGAGCTCAGTTCGTTCCCCACACCAGAACCGAGGACGTTGAAAACGAAGACGGCGAAATCAAGTCTGTCGTCACGGAGCGGGGAAAAATAGAGTGCAATGATGTCGTCGTCGCTACGAACATCTGGGCCCGGCAACTTGGAGAAAAACTCGATGTAAATCTGCCAGTCGCGCCGGTCGAGCACCAATACACGATGACCGAATCGCTCGAGGAACTGGCCGACAACGCAGTCGATATCACCACACATCCGCTTTTCGAAAACTACGAAAACATCTCCGGTGAGAAAGCAACACGGCTACTCGTCGGCCCTGATCGACCGGTCCTGCGTGATCAGGACAACGCGATGTATTATCGGACACACGGTGACTCGTACGGCATTGGCTCGTACAATCACGAGCCGATCGTGCCCAATCCACAGGAACTCAGCGGAAACGACCCGGACGGTGAACAGGGATCGGTCCACGAGTTCACTGACTATCACATGGAGAATGCAACCCATCCGGATCGACCTGACAAATCCCCACGACAGGCGAGCGATGAACTCCTCCCGTCGACAGCTGGTGAAGAACTTGAGTACAAGTACAACGGGATGTTTGCGGAGTCGCCGAACGGCCTCCCAGTGATGGGGCCAGTCGAAGAGTATGACGGTCTCTGGACGGCAGCAGCGATATGGGTCACTCATGCTGGTGGCGCAGGGAAAGCTCTTGCCGAGTGGATGGAAAACGGCGTTCCACAACTCCCATCAGGTCCAATTGACCTCGCAGACTGCGATGTCAACCGGTTTGACGATCACGAGGGGAGTTGGGACTTCACCCGTGATATCGGTGGCGAGGAATACCGGATCGTCTACAATATCATGCATCCAAAATGGGTTTGGACGGACAAACAGCGAGATATTCGGCGGACGCCGATGTACCACACTCACAAAGAACATAACGCGGAACTATGGGCGGAAGCCGGCTGGGAGGAACCACACTGGTTTGATTCCAACTCAGACCTCCTGGCGGAATACAGCGACCAGATTCCAACGCGTGAAGGATGGGAAGCTAAATACTGGTCGCCGATAGAGGGTGCAGAGGCTTTGCACGTACGCAAAAATGTGGGTCTGCACGATATGACCTCGTTCAACAAGATGGAAGTCATCGGGAGTGATGCCGATGAATTCATCCAGCACCTTTGTACGAACAATATGGACATCGACGTCGGCGATGTAAAATACACATTAATGTGTAACGAGGCAGGGGGTGTCCGTGCCGACATCACTGTTACTCGGACTGACAAGGATCGATATCTCCTCCTGACGACCGGTCGAGAGGTTGGAAACAACCACGTCGCCTGGGTTCGTGAACAATCTCCTGACGACGTCGTCGTCAATGATGTCACCTCGAGCCTCGCCGCGATGGTCTGTACTGGTCCGGAGGCCCGAAATGTGCTCTCGAAGGTCACTGATGTCGATCTCTCGGATGACGCCTTTCCCTTCTTTACGAGTCAAGAGTGTTACGTGCAGAACATTCCAGTCACAGCCCTGCGTGTCTCTTATGCCGGTGAACTCGGTTGGGAACTGTATACGCCCTCTGAGTACGGCGAACGCCTCTGGGAACACCTCATCGAAGCTGGCGAGGAGTACGAGATCCGTCCGTACGGAAATGGTGCACTCGATTCGCTGCGCATCGAAAAAGGGTTCCGACTATGGGGAGAAGATCTCCACACTGAACACAACCCATATGAGGCTGGACTCGGTTGGGCTGTCGATTTAGAGACAGACTTCATCGGTAAGCAAGCGGTTGCCTCTGCGGCTGCCGGTGACAATATCGAACACAAGATTGCTTGTCTAACTCTTGATGATCCGGAAGCGGTCGTTCTTGACGACCGACCAGTGCTCGACGGCAGCGAGACAATCGGGTACGTCCATAGCGCCGAGTACGGCTACACGGAAGGGGCGTGTGTCGTCTACAGCTATCTACCACCGGCTTACGCTGAGCCCGGAACGGAGGTAGAGATTCTGTACGAGGGCGAACGGTACGCCGCGACTGTCCGGTCAGAACCACTGGTATCCTAGTGGTCGGACGAGGTACCACACTACATCGCTACTGTTACCATCCGACATTGATCGGATAAGCTAAAACCCAAATTTCATCACCAGTAAACTAGAATCCCTGTCATTTTGTGGTTTGATTGCAAGCGTGTTTTTAGCCATTATTTTCAACAGTAAAAAAATTCATAAGGCTGTTTTAAGCCTTCTAAAGGCTTTTTCCACCAGTGCCGTTTCCCCCACCGATGTATTTAATACCGTGACAAAACCAGCACGATGTGACATATGAGCACGGAAACACTCCCTTCTCAAGCGGAGACTGTCATCATCGGAGCCGGTGCGGTCGGCTGCAGTGTTGCGTATCACCTGACTGAACTGGGTGCAGACGACGTTGCCGTCATCGATCAAGGGCCGCTTCCGGTCACGGGCGGTTCGTCGGTACACGCCCCAGGAATCATATTCCAGACCTCGCCGTCAAAGATACAGACGAAGACTGCCCACTATACAAGCCGACTGCTTTCCGACGCCGGTGTGTATGATGAGGTCGGTGGAATCGAACTCGCCCGAAGTCAAGAACGCATGGATTTCCTTCGCCGACGAGTAGAGTGGGCAACCTCGTACGGCCTGCCCGAACCACAATTACTCTCCCCAGAAGAAGTTACCAACCACTTTCCATTAGTTAACGAAGACGAAATCCTCGGCGGCTATTACTCACCGACCGATGGCCGCGTCAACGGAATTGAGGCACTTCAGTGGTATATGGAAAACTCAACTGCAGCCTTTTACGGTGATACCGAGGTCACGGATTTGGATGTCGAAGGTGGCGAAATCAACGGTGTCGTGACTAATAAGGGTCGAATCGACTGCGAGCGATGCGTTATCGCAACCAACAACTGGGGGTATCAAACGGGGCAACTCGCGGGAATTGATCTTCCGATCGCTCCAGTTGAACACCAGTATGTCGTCACCGAACCGATAGACGAACTCGCTGATGTTGAAACATCCGTTGGCGACAATACGACCGGACTCGAGGTGCCAGGCGACCGCTCTATTGCCGAGTACATGAGCGAAGGTCCACACCGTCCTGTTGGCCGCGATCAGGATTACTCGCTGTACTTCCGGACTCACGGCAATGCGCTCGGGTTGGGATCATACAACCACGAGTCGCTCTCGGTCAATCCTGAGTCAATGGGGCAAAACTCCGAGAAACGTCAGGCGTCAGTCCGCGGCTTTAGCAGAGAACACTGGGAGCGACCAACACACCGCAACAGAGACAAGGCCGCCAAACAGGCCTTCGACGAGTTGCTCCCGACGACCAAAGACGTCGCGTATGAAGCCACGGAGAACGGCATCTTCGTCTTCACCCCGGACGGGATGCCGGCCGTAGGCGAGACCAGAGAGGTCGACGGACTCTGGACAGGACTTGCGATCTGGTGGACTCACTCCGGTGGCTATGGACGGATCCTCGCCGAATGGATGGAACACGGCGTTCCGCGGCTTCCCTCGGGGCCCGTCGATACCGGTGGAATCCATGTTCGACGGTTCGAGCCCCACGCTGGTGAGAAAGACTACTTCATCGACCGCGGGGCAAAACGCTACGAGCAGGTGTATTGCATCGTCGAACCGCACTGGCAGCCCGACAATCACCGACCCCTTCGGACGAGTCCATTCTACGATCACGAGAAAGAACTCGGCGCAGAATTCCATCAAAACGGCGGCTGGGAGTCGCCTCACTGGTACAAATCGAACGAAGACCTTGTGGACCGGTACGCGGAGCAAATCCCCGATCAAGAGGGATGGCAATCGATCAACCGCTCGCCAATCGAGGGCGCAGAACAGCTTCATACACGCGAAAATGTGTCGATGTTCGACATGAGTTCGTTTAGCTCAATCATGATTAAAGGAGTTGGCAGTACTGAGTTCCTACAATCAGTTTGTAGCAACAATATGGAGATTGCTGTCGGGCAGGTTCGCTACTCGTTGTTGCTGAACGAGGGCGGTGGCATTCTCGCAGACGTTACTGTCGTCCGCCTTGGAGACGAGGAGTATATGCTCACAACCGGTGGGGGCAACTCGCCGGGGATCCATGGTGGTTGGCTTGAAGATCACGCGCCTGAGACGGTCTCTGTTCACGTCGAAGAGGGTGCAAAGTCAACAATCGGTCTCTGGGGGCCGAAGTCACGGCTTCTATTACAGCGGTGTACCGATACTGACGTGACCAACGACGGTTTCCCGTATTTCCGAGCCAAACAGATGTACGTCGGCGACGTGCCGGTTATTGCCCTCCGCGTCTCGTACGTTGGCGAACTCGGCTGGGAACTGTGGACGCCGACGGAGTACGGCCGGCGACTCTGGGAGACCCTTTGGGAAGCCGGACAGGATTTGGCTGTCCGGCCAATGGGTGGCGGCGCACTCAACTCGATGCGCTTGGAGAAAGGGTTCCGACTGTGGGGCACTGACATCGATACAGACGCAAATCCCTTCGAGGCTGGACTCTCGTTTGCGGTCGATATGGACACCGACTTTGTCGGGAAAGAGGCTCTCGAGACGGCTCGTAAAGAGGGCATCGACAGCCGAATTACCCCGCTCACCCTCGACAATTCAACTGATATCATGTTAACAGGTCGCCCAGTGGTCGACGGTGATGAGGCGCTCGGCTACGTCCAAGCGGCCGACTACGGGTATAACATCCAGGAGTCGATCGCCTACACGTATGTCCCGAGTGAGTACGCCAAAGCCGGAACGTCAGTTCAAATCCTGTGTGAGGGTGAAGTCTATGATGCGACAGTTCGTGACGAACCGCTGTTCGATCCCGGCCGAAACAAACTGCTGAAATAATCGACCAAGTTTTCCTGGCTGTCAGGCTTCCGTCCCAGGCTTGCACTGGCAACGACTGCTCTGTCGTCCTCAGACGAGTGATCGTGCAACCCGTCTTTTAATACCAAACACTGTGACAGTTTACGCATGCCAGAGCAGAACGGAGTGAATCTTGCAGCCGAAGAACCCTATGTAACGTCGTTCGATGCAACGATTCAATCGATCGAGGGATGCGACGTGGTGATAGATCGAACACACTTCTATGCCGAAGCGGGTGGACAACCAGCCGATCGAGGAACACTCGGTGGTGTGGAAGTGAATGATGTCCAGAAACGCGGGAGAGAGACCGTCCATAGACTCGCCCACAAACCAGCAGCTGAGCCGGGCGACG
The DNA here is from genome assembly GCF_056175805.1 of Halohasta sp. A2. Taxonomy (NCBI): domain Archaea; kingdom Methanobacteriati; phylum Methanobacteriota; class Halobacteria; order Halobacteriales; family Haloferacaceae; genus Halohasta; species Halohasta sp. A2. Next base: position 22,992 of record NZ_JAQFWV010000046.1, read on the forward strand.
CAATCGCAGGTTCGATCGATGAATCGTTTCGAACGTACACGATGCGTGCACACACCGCGAGTCACGTCGTCTACGGTGCCGGACGAAAACTGTTCGATGCTCAGGGGTACGGAGGGTTCGATATCGGCGATGATAGAATTCGAATCGACTTCGAAACGACTGGGACAACCGATAGGGTAGACCCGATTACCATCGAACAGATAGCAAACGAGGCTGTTTGGGACAGCAGATCTATTGACTGGTACGAGATGGATATAAAACAGGCCCGTTCAGACGACAAAATCGCGATCAATCTAGACGACGCTGAATTGGCTGACACTGTCCGTATCGTCGAGATAGATGATTGGGACATTTCTGCGTGTGGTGGCACACATGTAGCGAACACGGCTGAGATCGGCCTCATAACTGTTCTTGAGGTCTCGAATCCGGGTGAGGATCTCTTCCGGGTTGAGTTCACTGTCGGGCCCCCTGCGATTCAGCAACGAGTCGACGAGCAGCGTGCCGCCAGCCGTGCCGCACGAACACTCGATACGAGCGTCGAGAATCTCGCTCAACGCGTTGAGGGACTCGTTGAGGATAACAAGACAGTTCGAACCGAATGTGAAGAGCTCACCCAGCAACTGCTCGATGCGCGTCTGGCAGCACTCGCTGAGAACACATACACACGAAACGGCAACGAGTGGCTCGTCGGTACCATCGAGAACGTCGGCCCGAACGACGTGGCAGATCACATCCGCCCGGTCGACACAGAGATGGCCGACGTGTTCTTGCTGGCCGGAACCAACGGCTCAACGTTCGTCGTTGTTGGAACAGCTGGGACGCAAGACGCGACAGATATCCTAATAGACGTTACCAATGAGTTTGGCGGCGGTGGGGGCGGACAGCCAACGCTCGCACAGGGTGGCGGACTCGATGCTGACCCACAAACAGTTGTCGAGTACATAATCGAGTCGTGAGTGAGATACTGTTGCGACATTGTCACTGACACACATTTCCAGTTAACTATCTATCACACTGTGGAATAACAGAATTGATCCGCCAGCCATGAGCACATATCATAACAATACTATCAGATAGGCGAACATTATTACGATGCTTCGGTGAATCGAAATGCGAGATGGCTTCGGAAAACGAGACACAGGAACCACTGCCGACGGATTACGACATTGCACAATCAACAGACATGGAGCCGATTTGGGAGTTGGTCGAGCCGTGGGGGCTTGGCCTCGACGATCTCCAGTATTTCGGCGAATACACGGCAAAAGTCAAACATCACGCGATCGAGCGTCTGCGGAATCAGTCAGCGGACAACGCCCAAAATCTGGTACTGGTAACCGGAATGACGCCGACGCCGAAAGGAGAAGGCAAGACCGTAACGACGGTCGGACTCGGCCAGACACTCAATCATATCGGTGAAGACGCGATGATCGCGATCCGCGAGCCGTCGCTCGGCCCTGTTTTCGGGGTCAAAGGCGGCGCGGCCGGTGGCGGCCAGTCACAAGTCCTCCCGATGGAAGACATCAATCTTCATTTTACCGGTGATATCCATGCACTGACCTCGGCGCATAATCTCATTGCGGCGATGTTAGACGCCAAAATTTCCCAGAGTGACGAACTCGAGATAGACATCAACAACGTCGCCTGGCCACGTGCAATCGATATGAATGATCGGGCGCTCCGAGAGACAGTCGTTGGCCTTGGCGGGAAAACCGGGGGAACACCTCGCGAAGACAGCTTCCTCCTCACTGCCGCCTCAGAGCTGATGGCAGTTCTCTGTCTTGCCAGCGACCTCGAGGATCTAAAAGCACGCATTAGCCGGATCATCGTCGCCTACGATGATAACGATGAGCCGGTTACAGTCGACGACATTGAGGCCACCGGCCCAGCGACGATGCTGCTCCGAGACACACTCAAACCGAACGTCGTCCAGACGATTGAAGGAACGCCCGCGTTTATTCACGGCGGCCCGTTCGCAAACATTGCTCACGGAACCAACTCATTGATGGCTAATAAGACTGCATTTGGGATGGGTGATTACCTTGTCACCGAAGCCGGCTTTGGCTCCGACCTCGGGGCAGAGAAATTCATGGACGTCGTCTGCCGAATGGGCGATATGACGCCGAATGCAGTCGTTCTTGTCGCCTCTATACGTGCTCTCAAGTACCACGGGCTGGATCAGTGGCCAGTCGACTACGACAAAATCGAGGATGCTAGTGTCGGGGCAATTGAGGCTGGCTTCGATAACCTCGATAAGCACGCCCGCAACCTCCAGAAGTTCGGTGTCTCGGTTGTGGTCTCTGTCAATCGCTTCCCCGAAGACACCGACGAGGAGATACAGACTGTCCTTGATCACTGCCGAAACGACCTAAACATACGTGCCTCCGAGTCGAACGTCTTTGCCGAGGGGAGCGAAGGTGGCGTTGACCTCGCAGAGAACGTTGTCAGTGCAGTCGAAACAAGCAATGAGGAGGATTTCGAGATGCTCTACGACAACGAGGACTCGATCAAAACAAAGATCCACACAGTTGCAACGGAGATCTACGGCGCAGACGATGTCAAGTATACTGGTAGCGCACTCGATGATATCGAGAAAATGAACGACTTTGGGAGCCTGTCTAAGAATTCCACACCACCCGACACCTGATATCGGCCGAAGACACCGCTGCACAAATTGACAAACCGATTCAGTAGTGTTGTCGAAAAGAAAATCGAGTTCAGCTACCTAGCGATCGCG
>NZ_JAQFWV010000047.1:0-24564 GCF_056175805.1 Halohasta sp. A2
AGTGTAATCTCGATTGGGGACTCTTTCATTCTAGCACCGAAACAGTCCCCTTCCTCTAACGTATCAACTGCTACTTCGTTGCGGTGAGTGTTGGCTTGGTTCTAAACGATCCTGAGACGCGACCAAACTATTTGACCCAATGGTCTGTTCTTTTAATCGCCATGTGGTCGTCCAATCAGCTATCTTCCAATCGTAGCTACTACTTGCGTAGGCATCCCGAATCTGTTTTTGGCCAGCATCGATACTGAAATTTGAATTAAACGGACCGTTCGGTAGTTCACCGAGGCCCCTTCGATGCCAGTGATTAAAAACGGAATATGCGGTATCGCGGGAATCAAATACAACTACTGGCTTGACATCTCTGCGTTGTAGAATGGACAACTTACGATACGTTTCTCTATGTAGCTTCCAGTTATTATGCCCGGTAATTACTTCTCTTGCGATGATCTGTTGATTATTATCTTTAGCTAATGCATCAACAACGTATTCTCCATCCCCTATATTAGAGAGGTTTCGATACGTGTTGGTTTGCCAACCACGCATGGTATCCAATAATTTGAGTAAGCCGACAGTAACTCTATGCACAAGGCCTTCATGTGGATCTCCGCGCAGGTCATCAAATGCTTGATTCTTGTTGATTAGTGTGCGGCCTTTATTACACAAGTCATACCAGACTTTCTTTCTAAATATAGAAGTTGGTCTTAAAAATGGCGTTTTTGTATCGAACCATTGGGTGTTATCGAATGCTATAATAATTTCTTTATGAATATTGCTATTGTAGTACAGTTGTTTTAAGTTGTCTTCATTGAGGTCACGAGTCAGTTCTCTAATTGAAGGACATTTATCATATAATATATGTACGCCACAAACAATCTCACCATTCCACAGGCGTGCCAGCCTTTTGATGAATACTTTTGTATCGTAATTCAACTCAATTTGACTCTGTGTGTCATGGCGTCCTCGTTTTTCTCGGATATCTCCACGGATTTCCTGCGGCGGCGTATGTTCAAATGGGTTATAACCGCAGTGATTGAGTACGTCTTCACGCGTCTGGAACCGCAAACCAGGTTGTGGAAAAGTGTTTAAAGTCATATAATAATCAGACGAATCTTGCAGTGCATCTTGGAGATCTATAGTAATCGTCTCACCGGTATTGAATTCTATATTACAGTCCGTTGGTGCGGGGCCCTTGCGCGGGATAATTGTACCGCATACATCGTCTTCGTTTTCTGTCGGCTTGAGTGGTATAATTTCGAAACTGCACATCCTTTCAGGATCCGAACATAACCTACAGACAAGATCTGCATCGGCAAGCCAGTCGCCTTCAACTGGCTCGTCAAACGGGCTCGCGCTCATAACTATGGATTATAACTATTCACTTAAAAACATTAAGCACATAATAGGGTATGCTTCCTATATTTCCTGGCAACTGTCGTGTTTTCATCTCATCTTCTTCGTAGTCATTTTCTGTTTGATTGAACGTGACGAGATCGGTGAGCTTCAGCCTAGTATTGCCACTGTCACCAATGGAGATATATAGATTAGTCCGATGATTGACTTTTTTGCTCCGTTTTTAGACACAAATGGCCTCGTTGAAACCGTCAGGCAGTGATAGGTATCAGTAGCCATGCTGAATAGAACGCGCGAGTCTTGCAAAGCGTATTATTTCAATAGGTGAGGAGGGATCAACTGAATATGTGGGATTTGATCGTACCCACTGTTGATTATAGTCCTGATTTTATTTAATATGATTAGCTATCAGCAAAACGAGGGCGATTCCCAATCGCCCTCTTTGCAGGGACGCCCCCGCATCCCTGCATATAGGGTTTGTACTCCCAAACTAAAGTTTTCCTAGGAATTTACTCATTTAATCAAAAACTCAAACAAAGTTAAAATACTGTCACTATAAAACTCTTTCAGTTGATTAATCCTACTTCCGCGGTTTAGCAGATCGGCGTTCTGGGCTTGTTTTCGCCTGTTACAGAGAGAAGGTCTCTCCGTGGCGTCAGTGGCGTTTCAACAAAGGTAGGTTCCCACACTGGCTTTACGATGAAGTGAGTCCACTCGGTAACATCTCCCTGGTTTGTCGATGGAAACCGGGAGACTGCACCGCTCTCTAAAGAAACCGTGCTACTCGTTCAGGCTGAACCGCGGAAGTAGGATTAATTGGATGGGTAAGATCAATTGAGCAGTTCCCCCGCTGTTTCGCTCTCTGGCCCCCCACTTACCCGTTTTCACAAATTAATGTGTGCTGCATACAAGCTCTGTATCGGTCGCACCGCTTCCAAAAGTGAGTGGATTGTTCTTACAGGCTCTGCAAGGTAGATCTACATCGCCAACACTCGTACTGAGTTTTTGTTCCCTGTCGACCGGTTAACCAGCTAAGTTGCGGGAATATATTATAACCTATAATGAGGGAATTGCCAATAGACTCCTCTGATCGTTCATCCACTTTCTGTTGAGTGGTTTCGTTGACTTTGGCACAATCTGTGGAATAGCTTTTCTCAAAGGGAGTTGGGAAGAGAGCCCCACAGGTGTGGGACAATATTCAACGTCAACGGGTGCCCCCAGTGCGCTTCGGCCCTCCACAGCGAAGCGCACCTGAAACTAACCGTTCCAATGATATAATTCTGTTTCCTAGTAAAGAATGGTAAAAACCCGTCACTGGAGTTTTACACCTGCCACTCATTCAAATTAACAGTATGCCCTTCTCAATCACCTGGCACACCATTCTTGAGGAACTTGAGGAGGTTCCAGCCGACGCTACCTTCGTCACGCCACTGTCTGAACGTCCATTCAGACTCGAAGATATCCAAGAACATCGACTCCTCATCTCCTACCGTGATCAAAACACTACCCTCCCACTCAAACGATCTCAGTTTGAGCAGCTCTACGACCGTCTCAATGATGCCTATCAGGGCTTCGACCTTAATCGTCTTCCAGCTGATGCCGAACCCTATGCTACCATGCTCTCAATCCATCCCCACTTCGAAGTCGACCAGCGCGAAGGAATCCTGAGAAACACAGAAGCACCAACTCCATCTTCGCTTGTCGACGCTCCCCTCGATGTCGAAGACCACACCGAAACTCGTGAGGAACCTAATCTCCCGCTGTACTCCGACTCGTTGCTTCTTATCGACGCCCTCGAACGCTATAGTCCGACTGACCCCTCGACGATGGAGACCTCCAAGTTGGTCAATCTCTACACGCTCTGTTCGGATGTCCAGCGTAATGCTAACGATCTACGGCAGGAGGTTCGATCAGTACTCCTGGACCGACTCCATCACGATCAACCAGTTCACGGTCAGTATGGCTCCGTCCAACGCACCAGCCGACGGAATCGAACGCTTAAAGACGACGAGACGGTCCTCGAAAAACTCGAACGTGAAGGAATCGACCGCGAACGTGTCACTACCGTCGACGCCTCCAAAGTCGACGACGCCCTTGACGTGACAGAATTCTCAGAGTCTGATCTATACGACATCGAGGAGAGTCAGTACATCCGCAAAGCCGATGTCGACGAAGAGCGTAAGGAATCCCGACTTCAGGGGCTTAAAGATCAACTCGCTGCTGCTGACAACCCTGAGACAAACCAGCTTCAGACCGAAATCGAAGAACTCGAAGCTCGTATCGACGAACTCACCAGCTTCAGCTCTGCAAGTCAAGTCGACTAACAACTCTCTGAACAGAGTAGACCAGTATCATACAGGATGTCATAGAACGCTTACTACCTCAAGGAGTAGAGTCAACGCAGGGGTGAATAAGTTCAGCGACCCTGCAAGATGGTTATTCGGTAGAGTCGCTCTTTAACTGGTCTGGAGAGCGGGTAGCAAGTCCAATTCACGAGGTGCCACGACATAGTTTTTCCTTGTTCCTGGATGACGCTGCGGCTCGCGGTTTTTCACAATTTCCTGCGGTGCAGCTCCTATGATTCTCACATTTGCTCTGCTCTTACTCCAATCCAATACATGAGCCCGTACATAGATGTCTGAAATGAGTTGTCTATCAGCTCGGACTAGTAATTCCGGTAGATCTAGGGCATCAGTCGCGGTCGTTTTTACATCGATACTTGCGTTGTACAACTCTAAGTCAATCCCTTCGTCCCCGAGCTTGTATATTTCAGAATCAAGTGAGAGATCGTAAAATTGGGCCACGGCGAGTTCTCCAAGCAGCCCAATCTGATGGCTTGTTAAGGAGTCTTGACCGCCGAAAAGCTCTCCGCCACCAATTGGTCGATAGGTGTTGCTTCGTCGTTGAGCCAAGTCGTTAACTCGCTTTAGCTGGTCTGAAGTCAATTCAACTACCGGCAGTGTCTCTATAGGAACATCTGCTGGCGAGATCATGCCGAGAGATTTTTCTCGGTTTAGGTCTATCGTTGACATGCTGTTTCACGTTGCAGTGGACAGCCCTGGTCGCGTGTCCAACCACGCGGCTTTTTACGGTGATACCAGGGCAACTATCCAATTATGCATAACATCTGCGGCTTATTATAAAGTTGGAAATCAATCTACTATTGAGGCTCTTACCGAAGACAGTGAAACAGCGGTATCTGTCTCGCAAGTGGGAAATAGAGCTGTACAAGATACAGAGCATACAGTCAGCACAAAATTTCCATTTTCGACTATTTTATTGAATCAGACCTTCCTTCGGTCTGTTCAATTTATCTAAAGGGATCTTCAGTGCCTAACCAATTGGTTTTATTGAATTCTGGATCTATATCTGTTAGAATGTCGATTGCTATTTCCTTATGTTCAGCGTCACAATCCCCATCGCCCAAACCACTTTTAAACGCCATTCCATGTTGCGGTATGTGGGTGAGACCTTCTTCGTACAATTTTTGTATTTTGTTTCTAAGTTCTTCCTCATTGATGTTCTTTCTCGCAAATGATCTGCCATATGAGCGTATCAGCTTTGTCGATTCCATACAAAGATCTATTTCAATCATAACCGATTATCTTGTCGGAAGTTAGAGATTCTGACTTATTGGCTGAATAGAAACTCCTGCTAACTGTGATCCTTCCGGCACAAGATATGCGCTGTGTATCTTGCAGTGCCGTTCTGACAGAATACAGATGGTTCATTTGGCCACATCTGTGAGCGAGTCATGCTAATCGGTCAGTCAAGACTCCAAAGTTCGGTTGATAGTGAGACACCTCAATATTGATTTTGTCCTATCGTTTTGGTCGTAAACGACTTGCATAACAAGGCAGTTACGTGATTCGATGCTCAACTTAGAGCGTGAAGTTAGCACGGCATTCCCGGTGATTGATCATCTGTGGGCTCTATTTTGTGTATGTGAACAACGAGTCGTGGGAGGGGCAGCCGCAAGCCCGTCGTCGACGAGGGGTTCGAATGGTCAGCGGGCTCGCTGCACTGGACATCCTCGGTACAGATGGCTCTACGACAGTCGACGATGAATCGGAGTACTACCTAAAGTTCGCTGAAGGCGTGGCCAGCCAGCACGCCTCGGCGGCGACCGAAGCAATTGACACGTGCCTAGCAGTCACATGAACGGCGACAGTGACACTGGTGAGGTAACGCTCGCGTTTTCGCTTTCGGCCATCGAACGACTCGAAGACCCGAAAACGGTGTTTGAGGACGCACAGAAGTGGAGCCAGTCGGTCGGTATCATTGACGGCGACACCGAACGGATTGAGCGGATCGTCGCCGAGTATGACCTTCGACAGGATTTTGATATCCAAGACCGCGACAAGTGGTTTGTCCTCGAAGAGATCTGCGAGACGATACCGACGACGCGGCACGTCTACGTCGGGGCGAGCGACGAGGATATGCGGGTGTCAACGCTTTTTTGTTGGGAGTACATTCGTGTCTCGAAGGCGGCTGAGAGAGCCGACTGGAAGGTCTCTGAGACTCGGTCCAATCTCGGAATCCTCGCTCGTCTTCTCCGTCTCGTTCGAGGCTGATCGAGTAACGACTTCGGCTGTCTCCCGCGACACTTGGCGTTCGCAGTCTTGCACATCGAGGTTTGATCAGATTATCATAAACTCGATTACGACGGCGTTTGGGCGGTCGACTCTGTTGAGACCAATTCCTTGATTGCTTGACCGTGTTGACTCTGGATATGAATGTTCTCGACGAGTGCGTTGATCTGGTGGCGAGCGTCAATTCGGTTCTCTTCGGTCACGAGATACGCATAGGCGTTGAGTTGGAGTTTGGGGTGCGGGTTAGCCCGTGGACGATGGTCTCTGATTTCTGCAACCGCAGCATCAAACGACAGCCCATCTTCAGCGGCGATGGCGGTGGCGATAACAGTCGCGCTCCTCGAGACACCCAACAGAACAGTTAACGAGGAAAGTCCCCTCGCTTCGAATGTGAGCACGTGTTGTCTCAACGGAGTCACTGAACTTCTGGTGTTCGTTTTTTAGTGGATAGTGGTCCGTCGTTGCTGCTGTCGCCGTTTCGTTCACAGTCACGATATATTCCGGATAGAGTTCCATGTCGGACAGCAGCCGTGGCTTGATCGACCCAACGTTGCCGATCCAGAGATCACGGTCGCCAACCCTGGCAGCGATCGCTGGCGGCGGCAACCTCCCAAGCTTCAACCTCACGAGAGTTCGTCTGAAACACGACAGAGACATCATCAGCTCCATCATCCAACGATAGCTTCAACCTCACGAGAGTTCGTCTGAAACTCGCCTCAAAGCGTTCTCGAAGGCTCATCGGCCGCTTCAACCTCACGAGAGTTCGTCTGAAACTGGCGACCGATCACTTCGGCCAGCCGACGCCAGAGCTTCAACCTCACGAGAGTTCGTCTGAAACATGTCCCAAAGTGTCGACAGCAATTCTTTGGCCGCTTCAACCTCACGAGAGTTCGTCTGAAACCGATCGCCACGGCCGGGGGAACGTTCCGCATCATCAAGCTTCAACCTCACGAGAGTTCGTCTGAAACCTGTTCCTCATCCTCCAATAGCTCAATCACAACCGTCGCTTCAACCTCACGAGAGTTCGTCTGAAACTGGGGAGTGGATTTTTGCGGGTCAAATAGCGACCGCTTCAACCTCACGAGAGTTCGTCTGAAACGTTGGCGCTTCAGTCGCGACGGGTTGGGCTTTGCGAGCTTCAACCTCACGAGAGTTCGTCTGAAACGTGTTATCAGACGCGGTTGCAGGCACCCGATATGAAGGCTTCAACCTCACGAGAGTTCGTCTGAAACCCCTTCGTCATTTTGCACACGCTCGACAGCTTCTCGCTTCAACCTCACGAGAGTTCGTCTGAAACACGGCGCGGATCGACAGGCCGTCCTCGTTGAGTCGCTTCAACCTCACGAGAGTTCGTCTGAAACGTAGGACCTTTTTCGACGCTGTACCACCCTCTGCAGCTTCAACCTCACGAGAGTTCGTCTGAAACACTGATTATCTCTAATGCAGCCACCGAGATGATAGACGCTTCAACCTCACGAGAGTTCGTCTGAAACCACCACGGGGATGGACGAGAAGCCTACTCGGTGAGTGCTTCAACCTCACGAGAGTTCGTCTGAAACCCACTAATGGCCGCTGGGGTGTCTTTTCCGAAATTCCGCTTCAACCTCACGAGAGTTCGTCTGAAACTGGCTCACCTTCGCGGTTGGATCGGGAGCGACAGAGGCTTCAACCTCACGAGAGTTCGTCTGAAACACGACTCCCGCCAGCGTGTCCTCGCCGTCCCAAATGGCTTCAACCTCACGAGAGTTCGTCTGAAACCGATTTCGTCAAGCACGGCCAGCACCGGACCCTCTACTGCTTCAACCTCACGAGAGTTCGTCTGAAACTCGCGGAACGTCACCTCCACATCACCGCTGTCGTCGCTTCAACCTCACGAGAGTTCGTCTGAAACGCAGTGATCGCCAGCGGTAAAATCACTAAGACGCCGCTTCAACCTCACGAGAGTTCGTCTGAAACAATCAAGCACGAACCCACGGACAGAATCCTTGAGTTTGCTTCAACCTCACGAGAGTTCGTCTGAAACCGCCCCCGCGTTCGGGCATTGAAACGTTGCTACTGGCTTCAACCTCACGAGAGTTCGTCTGAAACTAAAGGCCGACTCCGCCGGGTGTACGACGACTATTTGCTTCAACCTCACGAGAGTTCGTCTGAAACCACTCTCCGAGCTAGCGGATAACGGACTGGTAAGATCGCTTCAACCTCACGAGAGTTCGTCTGAAACGGGAGGAGATCCGGCTGTTATGGCTGCAACGGATGCTTCAACCTCACGAGAGTTCGTCTGAAACATGCAGCACAAACCATTGACGTGTATGAACTCCTTGGGCTTCAACCTCACGAGAGTTCGTCTGAAACCGGCGGGTTACCGGCGGCTGTGTTTTGTTCGGGGTCGCTTCAACCTCACGAGAGTTCGTCTGAAACTGTGGTGCGATAGGTTGTACTCGTGACGCGGTTGGCTTCAACCTCACGAGAGTTCGTCTGAAACACGAGCATCAATGGCACGGGCCCGGACATAGAGGCTTCAACCTCACGAGAGTTCGTCTGAAACCTGTTTGACTCATAATTGAGTATCCTGATAATGCTTTGCTTCAACCTCACGAGAGTTCGTCTGAAACGACCGGGAGGAACTCGACAACTTATCCCGGATCGTTGCTTCAACCTCACGAGAGTTCGTCTGAAACACTTGACGCCGAGCGTGTCATTAACGAACTGAAAGAGCGCTTCAACCTCACGAGAGTTCGTCTGAAACCATCTTAGATGAGATCGACAAGACCGACGCCGACCTTGCTTCAACCTCACGAGAGTTCGTCTGAAACACAGCTGGCTAACTCGACAGTGAACATTGTCAGTGCTTCAACCTCACGAGAGTTCGTCTGAAACCAAAGAGAGCGTGTTTGAACTCATGACTCTGGCGCAGCTTCAACCTCACGAGAGTTCGTCTGAAACCACTTAGTGGCGGCACCTACGACGGCGCAGACAATGCTTCAACCTCACGAGAGTTCGTCTGAAACTCACCTTGCCTGCTTAGTGTGTCCATCATTGCCGGTTGCTTCAACCTCACGAGAGTTCGTCTGAAACACCATGCCCGATATACGGGGCATAGACGTTCTACCGGTGTGCTACAACAAAGATGTTCCGTCGACTTGCAATACCCCCCATTACCCTGGGGGGTCGACCGAAATTCAGAGAAACCGCTGGTCTTCGGTTGGATCCTCACCGTAGACTGTACGATTGAGAAGGGTATCAGAGGACAGCTCGTAGATAATCGTCGACTCACCCGGCTCAAGCAGATCGTCGATCTCGTTTCGGAGCGTTGCTAAATCACCTTCCGAGATTTCACCTTCCAGGACAGAGTTTTGAACGTGCGTCAGATATCGACGACCCAATTTGAGTGCTTTATGAGTCCGCTCGGCCTGAAGATCGTAGACCATCACGACGTACAATCTACCACCACCGTTTAAACGAGCTGTACTCCTCGCCGGTGAGCAGATGCTTTTTCAGTTTGTAGGCTTCGAGTCGCATCAAATACTGGTAACTAACTTTACGCTTCAGTTCTGGATGGTCGACGGTCCGTTCAAGCGCTTCTTCGAACGCTTTCGTATACGTTTTCCGCCCGCTTTCGTTCAACAGACAGGAGCCGAGTTCCGTCTCAAAATCACTGGCCGAAATCTGTTTTCGGTTTACCAGACGGAACAAGACGCGGTCGGCAAGAATCGGTTTGAATAGATCAGCAAGATCGAGTGACAGTGAGTATCGGCGTTCTCCCGGCTCATGGAGATAGCTAATCGTCGGATCAAGGGCGGTCGCTCGAATCGCCGACACACAGTTGGCATACACCAGCGAGTTACCGAACGAAATCAAACTGTTCACCTCGTTCGGCGGTGGATTATACTCTCGACGGGAGAGTTGGAACTCGCTTGGCAAAATCTCGTTAAAGCTGCGGTAGTACGCCTTTCTAGCGGTTGCCTCAACACCCATCAGCTCATCAATAGGCATTTTTCCTTCGACGCGGCCGGCTGCGGCTTCGAGGTCTTGGATTTCAGTATCGAGATTATAGCCCCGACCGTTGTAGTAGACCACGTTTGTCCGCATATTGTGAATGCTCCCATGGACGATCGCCGCCGCAAGCTGCCGTCTGTGCTGGGTATCCTCGTAGGCTCGAACCTGCTCGACGACCGTTTTCCCCGAGGTCTGGCCGCGTTTCGGCATCACCGAACCCGAGTAGTAGTCCTCCCACCCAAAGATGTGGAGTGCCGCTGTCTGCTGGTTCAAAAACGACATCAGCCGGGTGTTAAAATCGATCTGGCCATGCAGGAAAAACGCCTCGGCGTTCTCGATTGGGACGTATTTCTTCTCACCATCCTCAGTGACTAGCCTGAGGGTGTCTTCGTTGCGTTCGAGCCGACCGTCGGAAAACACGTGGTAGTTTCTATCCATTGTTAGCACCAACAGAAATCATGATACGCACACGAATCGCAGAACGGTTTTTCCTCCGCCGGTGGTGGCGAGGACTGACTTACGATTCGGTGAATCCCGCGAATCGCTGATTCGACCTTCTCAATTCGATCATCGGTAAGTTCGACCATTTCTCGACGTCGCTCTCTGGGGTGTGATAAGACGCCATCGCGTTCGACGTCCGCCACACGAGCGAGATACCACAAATAGTACGACAACTGCATCTCGGCGGGTTCGGTGAGTGCTGACGAAGGTTTGACCTCAACTACTCGGCCGTCATCAAGGAGGTCCAGTGAGATCATTCCGAGATGTAGGTTCTCACGCTTGTCACTGTAGGCGGTCTCGTCGACGCGTGTCCCCCGAACGACAGTTGCGTTCTCTCGGTCTATTTCGAGATTTCGGCTCTCGAACCAGAGTTCCCGCTTGCAGACAAAGTAGTACTGCATCATGACTCCTGTCACGCGAAAGGGATTGTCGAGGGGCTCGCCGCGAGCCGTGGCGAGGAGTCGGTCGACAGGATCTGATGTCATAAGATCCGCCTCTCGGCTGTACTCTCGGGGATCACAAAGCCGGTACACTCGTCGAAATACTGTTTTAGACTGTTTTGACGAGTGTTCAGCCACCGTATGTCCGTGTCATCATGCACTCGCGGTAACAGTCCTAATTTCTGTGCTTCCTCAGAGTCAGCCTGATAGATCGGGATCGAGACCTGTGTCTCTTTTAGCTCGTCCATCAACTGACGTACCCTATCGAACTCATAGTTTCGCCACGCCTTCCGAACCTTCTCGATCTGGTTCCGTTCGCACTCTGTTCGGCAAATGAACACGTCGACCGCGTTGCGCTGATTGATAAGCGACAACTCAGCGAGTTCGTCACCCTTTGCATTGTCGACGTACTCCACGTACTCTTGTTTGCCGACGTTCTTATCATCGTGGAGTTTCCGATAGTATTGTCGAACGGCAGTCCGGGCGACGGCACTCTCCGAGAGCGTCTCTTTCTCGCTACGCACTGAATCGAGTGTTTCGGCAGCGACTGGAAGCAGTGTTGCACCGCGATTGTATACGGCTTCTGCGGGTGTTTTTCGTTGTTCGTCCGGGACATCAAGCCACCAGACAGTCACTTTCCCACTGTCTCGCTCGAAAGATCGGTTACATCGGCCAGCAGCCTGCACGATACTGTCAATCGGTGCGAGATCACGGTATACACGATCGAAACTAATGTCGACACCTGCCTCGATGAGTTGGGTCGACACAGCAACAAGCGGGTGTCCCTTTTTTGTCAGCTCTTTTATCGTCTCCAGGAGTGTGAGTCGGTCGACCGGCCGAATCCGAGTCGAGAGATGAAGTATCGACCGATCACTGCTATCGATGATCCGGTCCGCAAGTGCCGTGGGGTCGACTGCTTTGTCAGCATCGAGCCGTTCGAGCTCATCAGCATAGACCTCGCCGATCCGTGTGAGTTCCTGTCGTGTGTCAGTTAGGTGGTCGGTGAGTGTTCTTGCACTATCGATCGTATTACAGATGGCTAGTGACGTCTGTCCTTCAACAACTGCCTCAAGCAGCAGCCTTGCCGCATCAGGGTACGATTTTGGATCCTCTTGTGTGTCGATATACCGTTCAGTCGATGGATCGAGTTCGTACTGGACGCGCTCTGTCGCGTCGAAATACACGTCTGGATCGTCAACTAATTCCATCGCCTCATCAAATAGTTGTGGCTGGGTAGCAGTCATGGCGATGACTGTCGCACCGTACTGCTCGGTTGCCATCGTTGCCAGTCGCGGAACCAGCTTCCACCAGTCGAGTGGCAGGCTTTGCGGTTCGTCGAGGATCACCACGCTGTCGCGGAGGGCTGGAAGTTTCATCGATTGCCTGTTCGATGGGCCAGCGAGACTCTCAAACAATTGGACGAACGTCGTTACGGTCAGCCCCGCCCGCCAGCCTTCGGCGAGCATGCCTGCTACATCGTCGTTTTTGTCCGCCTCGTCGGCATACATGTCGTCCTCATCGATTATCGTCGTCTCCGAGAGGTGATGGTGTGCCGTCAGCAGGCGACCCAGCGTGTCGGTCTCGTAGATTTCCTCGATTTCGTCAACGACCTGATCGATGATACTCGTAAACGGAAGTGCATAGATAACTCGTTTCCCACCGAGTTCGTCGCGGATCGTCTGTGCGGCCGACAGCCCGGACAGTGTTTTTCCCATTCCAGTCGGAAGTGTGAGCGTCGCAACACCGCCACCCTGCTCAGCAAACGTCGTTGCGTTTTCTTTGATCGCTGATCGGGCACGCGCCCGGTAGTGGTTCAACTGTTCTGCACGGGTGCCCTCGGGATCGGCTGGCGACGACGATTCGAGGTCGTCGATATGCTCGTCCAGTGTTTGCAACGGTGCCGTTTTTGCCGCATACAACGACTGCTCTACTTCACCCTTCTCGTTGGCACGACTCGCTGCGCTCGTCTTATCCGCGAATACGAGTGTTCCCCAACATTCGAGGATTAATCCGTAACACGATTCCGACAGAGATGAACGGGAGAACGTGTCGCCGCCCCTGATTTCGACAGCGGCCGCTATCTCGTCCAGCAGGTCGATGAACGACGAGCAGAACTCAGTCCACGAGCCGCGTCCATCGGTTGCGTCCTCGAATATTTTTCGTGCGAGCTCGGGGACGTGAGTATGGATGTCCTGGAGCTGGTGTCCAATTGCACTCTGCTGTCGTTCTGCGTCGTTTTCCGACCCTTCTGAAACGTTGTCACGCCGCATTGCACGCCGGTGGACGTAGGCTGCAACATCCGGCAGCTGACCATGGTGTTTGGCGACCGCGACGAAGCCAGCAAGACAGGTCTCCGGCTCGAACCCCTGAGCCTTGAGCGCGTAGTAGGCTACAAAGGAGCTGACTGGCGCATGATACCGGAATTGTTTCGTCTTTGGTTCCGTCCCGTGGCACAGGTACTCCTGGAAGTACGTGGTCGCCTTCCCGAAGTCGTGGACATACCCGAGTGTCTCGACAACGCATTGCAGTGACTTGTTTCCGTCTGCAGTTGTTGTCACATCCTCCGGAATGATTTGGCGGGCACGATGAGCGACATCGTCAAGATGATCCTGAAGTAACACGCCCTCATGTCCGTCTTCCGGTGGATGTGAGTACCGAACGGTCATTAGACGAACACCACGGTCCGACCGTCGACGCGGGCCGTATCGACGTTTCGAACCGAGAGTGGCTGGGCGTCAGGATTGTAGCTGTAGGTGGTAAAACCGGTTGTCGTCCGGCCACCATGGTCAGCTTGCATGAATGCGGGTGACTCTTCGATTTGGCACCGTGAGCCTTCTGCCAAGATGATATCGTCGACCGCGTTCGGAACAGCTGAGTCGACCGTGACTGATTCGCCCTCTGGCCCACTCTCGACTGTGAACTCACCATGGTACTCTATCTCCGCGAGGTATTCCGAGAGTCCAAGACTCGGGACGTAATGCGACCTCCCAGCGGCAAGAGTCTCCCGAAGCTCCGTGTATCGTTTGTTGTCCGAGAGCGCGATGTCGATTCGATAGGCTGGGTCGACGAGTACCTCGTAGTTGTGCTGCTGTCGCAGAGTCGTAGGATCGGGCAGCTTCACGCTGATTTTTCCTCGGCCATTGAGCGATTGGAGATTTTCGCTGGCGGTCGACAGCGTGTTCATCGGCATATTGACTGTCCGGATTTCACGGACGGGCTGGATGGCAATCGCTGACTCCTCTGGTGCGAACAGATCGTAGTAGCCGTCCCGTTCGATTCCCAATACCGCAGCCAGCAGTCCAGCGACCGTCGTCCGAGGGATGATCCGATAGGTCTGTTTGACGATATTCCCCTCGATCCGCCGGAAGTGACCCCACGGGCCACGAACCGTAAACGAGAGACACCGATCCGGCTGTCGGTTCTCATCGTCAGTCGTCCAGCCGTCCAACGATTCTTGCGGCATCGTTAGGCAGTGTCGCCCGGAAGCGTTGTGGTGTGTTCGTCGTACACGTTGACGACCTCGACGGCATCCGATCCGACAGCCTCTCGAAGTGCGTCATAGAGTAGATCAGGGCCACCGACCTCATCGCCGTTCGAGAGTTCGAGTACATCGCTGACAACGATCCGGACACGTTGGATTTGGTCGCTCGCGTTGTCGAGTCGGTCGACGAAGCCCGACACGTCCAGGGTCAGATCCCGGACGGTTCGGAGTTCTTCGTCGGCCTTCGAGTGCTCGTCGTCGATTTCGAGATCCCTATCGAGTCCGCCGAGGTGGAAACTCTCGTCGGCATACTCGACACGGCAGTAGAGCCGTGGTTCCTGACCGATTTTGCTCCGACTGATCGTCTGGTTTTTGATCGCCCGCCAGCAGAGCGTATCGAGCCGTTCGACATCATCCGTCGTGAGTTTCGTGTCCTCGGCTCCGTGTTCGTCGACAAGTCCGTGGAACCGAATCAGTCCATACTGGATCCGGTGGTCGTCGAGATCGAATCCACCTTGCTGTTTGTTTTCCTGCGTTGCGATCACGCTCGTCAGGCTGTCATACTCCTCGTTTTCGTTGACCGCATGGACCGATTTACCGGGCGAGAACTGGACCGGGCCGGTGAAGTGATCCGGCAGGTGTTTGGCGTAGGCATCATCGGTATTGACCGACATCGTCGCACCGAAGTACCGTACGTCGACGCTGTTGTCGAGGAACTCGCCGAACACGTCCTCGCGGAACTGGTCGGCCTCCTCGTCGTCATCGAGATTGAAGTTGTCGGGATCGACGGCTTTGAGTCTGTCTTCCAGCAGGTCGCCGCGGGTGAACTGATTGCCCTCCTCCTGGACGTTTCGGATGTAAACGCCGTGGCCATCGTCGTCCAGTTGATCGCGGAGATACCGTTTCAGGCGAACATCAGTGACGATTGCCTGCTGTGTCTGTGGGTCGATCCTCGGTCGGTTCGCGCCGCTGAGTGGGTTTCCGTTGGGATTGGCGTCGACGGCGTCGTACAGAAACACGATTTCTGAGCGGTTCGTCACGGTGTCGGTGGTGTCTGACATGTTAGTGGTCCTCCTGAGTAGGTTCGTTTGTGTCACTGTCCGTCTCGTTCCACGGGTGGTCGTTCATCCCGTAGGTCACGCCGAGGGCGTAGTAGAAGCGGAGATCATCGGTCTCAATCTCCCAGTCGTCGGGATCGGGATTGAGGATCGTTTTTCGGAGTCGTTCGACGATGTGTTCGGCCTTCGTCCCTGGATAGTTTCCACGCTGTTTCTTTTCCTGCCGCGTGTAAGTCAGCGTCTTGGCGACCGTCTCCTGGGTGATCTTTTTAATCCGTGATCGGGTTATGGATTTGACCGGGTATTGGTCGACGAGAGTCGTCGACCTGTCTTCACTGTACTCCTGATAGCTCCCGATGTCGCCGACGAGCGCGCCCAAGAGGAACGCACCGCGGCGCTGTGGAGTCACCGACTCCTCCTCATCGTCATAGTCGGGCGATAGCGCGGGCGTTTCGTTTATGAACGATTCGAGTTTCGGTGCGGCTGGATGTCCTCCGTCTGTCATAATGGATAACTCTTCGAGTGTCGGAACGGTGTACGTGTCATAGGTCGGTTCTCGTGTGAGCTGTTGTTTCTCTGGATCGGTTGTTTTGAGCAGTTCGAGGTCAGCATCGGCCAACGCACAGAGTTGGGCAAATTGACTGGCGACCAGAAATGAGGGGAACCCTTCGTATTCTTCGTCGTCGGTCTGTTCGTCGATGATCCGCGTGACGTACTCTTCGAGCAGTACGTCGACCGCAATCGCCTCACCACTCAGCACGTTAACCAGTGCCTTGATTCGCGGATCGTCGGCATCCGCCTCGTCGTCGTCCCGCTCGGCAAACGTCTGGTAGAAGTACCAGCCCGTCGAGACGGCGCGTAATTGCTCGTCGTTCGTTTCGAGTAGGCCCCACTTCTCGTTGGTCGGAAGCGGTGCGGTCCACTTCACGTTCGGGGCTCTGTTGAACGCCGAGACGCTTTCGACGAGGCGATTGTGGGTGAAGGCGAGTTCTTTCGGATAGTGGAGTCGACCGTTCAGCGTCTCGCCGAATACATCATATCGGGACATCTGGTGCGGCATGACCGCTGAAACGTAGAACCGGAAGTCCCGGTCGTCGAGGTCCTTTTGGCGTTCATCCTCGTAGGCCTGCTCGATTGGAGTTGTGTCGTCGTCTTCGACCGATCGATACAGCAGGCCATAGAGGCGGTGTACCTTTTGGGTTGTCAGTCGGCCGAACACATACGGCAGGTAGTACACTTTCGTACCGAAGGTTCGGTAGGTGCAGGCCTCGACGAACGTCTCGGCGTTCATCACGGTAATTGCGGCATCCTCGGAAATCGGATGCGAGCGCCACGCGTTTTCGATGTCGAGACCAGGGAATTTTTCGAGCTGTTTGCCAAGAAAATAGTTCTGTGGGTCCTCGGATGTCCCGACAGTTCGAGCGGGCTGGCCGGTGACGAGGTCTGTCGCGTCTCCCGACGAATCGTCTGCCTTGTTCTTTGTGACGAGCTTCGAGAGTTTTCGTTGGCGCATTGCTTCGTTGAATACTTCGATATCACCCGGCCACTGGTAGTCGCCATCCGGATCGATCTTCACCTGTACTGTCAACAGCGAGGTCGCCGACTCGCCGCCTAATTTCCGAGTAAGCGTCTCCTCAATCGTGTCCAGTGCTGTCTCATCTTCACCGACTTCAGTCAGTTTCTCGATGATCCAACCGTCAGGATGCTCGTTGGCTGTGTCCGCGACCACATTGTCAGTAGCCCACTTGGTCAGTCGTTCCTTGGCGTAGCGAGCCAGCTTTTCAGGATCACTGTTTCGCCCAGCTTGGTGGGTTACACTGTGGTCGATTCCGCGTGCTGCCGGGTACTTGCAGTGACCGACCTGTCGAATCCGGTCTTCGGCGTACCTCGTCACCTGTACCGGGCCGATGACGTCGTTAGCCAGCCGTGGCTCGTCGCCGGAAACGTCGACGCGAACAACGATCAGACTGTCATCGGTGTCTACGAGATCGCCGGCAACGTCTGGCGTCAAGTATGAAGCATACTCGCCACCACCGGTCGTAGCGAGCGTGTAAAGCTTACCGTAGAGGTATTGTAGGTCACGGAGCGAACCAATCGGGGAATCCGGTAGTTCGGCCGCCAACTCCTCATCGTCGTAGGCCTTGCGGAACGCTTCAGGCGAAAGCATCTCTCCCTTCCAGTTCGGTCTCGCCGGGCCGGGTTTTGTCGGTGATATTCACAAACCCGAGACCGAGTGAGTTGCGCTCGCCGAGCCCGCAGTCAAGTGCGAGGTTGAGGTGTCGGCGATGGTGATTGTCTCGAACGGCATAGGAAAAATCCCACTTGCTCAGAACGTAGGTCATCTGCTGACCCTCGGTGACGGTCACCGGAACGGCGAAGGTCTTGATCAGCTCGTACCCGTCGAACAGGTCGCCGTCGACATCGCTCGGCCCCGGTAGATGATCGTACGCATAGAGGTCGTGTTTCTGATCTAAGTTCGTCTCTAACTGGGCACGAAGCGGCTTGATCGAATGTTCGGGACGCCAGAAGACAGCGGAATCTCCGCCGGGGTGGTCGATTCCGTACTCCTCGCAGCGCCACGGCGGAATCCGAACGAGAAGTCCTGTCCCGGTTTCAATCGTCCCACGCGTGCCGGGTTCGCCCACGTCAGGTTCGAGTGAGGTGATGTCGCCGACCCGAAATGGCATTTCACCAATATTGAGTTCCGGCTCCTCGAACAGATCTGCAGCAACGTGGGCGAGCAGTTCCTCATCAGGCGAGGAGACCAGCAGTTTTCGGTCGTCGCCCGCCTGCATATCGTGTGGAGGAAACGGGTTCGAGTAGACGAATCCCGGTGGGTCACCAGAGTCGTGTCGGCTATCGTACTGGGTTTCTGCCAACGCGCCCCAGAGTCGGCCGCGAAGCTTGTGATGGTATTTGTTATCATACGCTGCATCCGCCCGCGCGGACAAGTGAGCCATTATACGCACTTGTTTGACTCACCTCTGTAGTTGGAGGATGTCATCCAAATAGACACATGCAGAGACAGTACAAAAATGAAGTCCTTGTAGAGTGAAAGTGAAATGAACCCTATGAAGGTTCGTCTAGAACACTTCCCATCGATAACAAGGTTGCTCCCAAACCTCTGCTTCAACTGCACTAGCGTTCGTCTGGAACTCTCCGTCGACCGTATGGTCCGAAGTTCCCCACTCGCTTCAACCTCACGAGAGTTCGTCTGAAACCAGTCGTATGTTCCTTCTATAGCATAGCGCCGGTCGCTTCAACCTCACGAGAGTTCGTCTGAAACGAGGCGATAGCGCTCTTCGTCGACCAAGATGGTAGGGCTTCAACCTCACGAGAGTTCGTCTGAAACCGTCTCAAACGACCAAACGGGCAACACAATCAGTGCTTCAACCTCACGAGAGTTCGTCTGAAACAGTGGGCGCAAAACAAGTCACGGTACGATTACCCAGGCTTCAACCTCACGAGAGTTCGTCTGAAACCCGTTCGACGAGTCGGCCATAGCAGCACCAACCTCGCTTCAACCTCACGAGAGTTCGTCTGAAACTTGCAGCTCGCGGTGGGTGACGTTCCACTCACCGATGCTTCAACCTCACGAGAGTTCGTCTGAAACTTGTCGTCGACAAACCGGCGTTGGGCCGGGTGGTCAGCTTCAACCTCACGAGAGTTCGTCTGAAACAACTACTGTTGTGTTAGTGGTCGACTACTTACCCGGCTTCAACCTCACGAGAGTTCGTCTGAAACTTTCATAGTTTGGTATCCTGATTCATATTTGACTATGCTTCAACCTCACGAGAGTTCGTCTGAAACCTTCAAATTCGTCTTTTGTGTACCAGAGTGATTCGTGCTTCAACCTCACGAGAGTTCGTCTGAAACCTCATTTTAACCGACCCGTCGACCAGCGCTTCGATGCTTCAACCTCACGAGAGTTCGTCTGAAACCATCGTTGCATTTCTGGTCGTGATGCGTGGCATCACAGGCTTCAACCTCACGAGAGTTCGTCTGAAACTCGGTCGCCTCGGATCCGCTAAGCTCGATCGTCCCGGCTTCAACCTCACGAGAGTTCGTCTGAAACGGGGATTCGACTTTGGAGGCAACACTGCATGATTAGAGCTTCAACCTCACGAGAGTTCGTCTGAAACCAACATATCAATCAGGTAGTGTCGACCTTCAATGGCTTCAACCTCACGAGAGTTCGTCTGAAACAGTGTAGATGACCTATGGTGCTGATTCGACGTTTGGCTTCAACCTCACGAGAGTTCGTCTGAAACTCGGTCGCTATCGGGTGGGCGCTCCGTGAGTTCGCTTCAACCTCACGAGAGTTCGTCTGAAACTGGATTCGATTTACGATCAGGAGACAATGTATTTGCTGCTTCAACCTCACGAGAGTTCGTCTGAAACGCGTCTGATTCCCGCTGGCGTAGGGGTTTTGTTCCAAGCTTCAACCTCACGAGAGTTCGTCTGAAACTTTGCGAAGAGTACCGAGCCGGTTTTGACAGCGGTGCTTCAACCTCACGAGAGTTCGTCTGAAACTTTGCGAAGAGTACCGAGCCGGTTTTGACAGCGGTGCTTCAACCTCACGAGAGTTCGTCTGAAACTTGTGGAGTGAGTCAGCGGTAAGGCCATCTGCGGGTGCTTCAACCTCACGAGAGTTCGTCTGAAACCAGGGCTTCGGCATCGTCTAGCAGCTCGAAGCCGAGCTTCAACCTCACGAGAGTTCGTCTGAAACCTCGACGATTCTCTGGATTCCGGTCGCCTACCAGTCGCTTCAACCTCACGAGAGTTCGTCTGAAACTCCCGCCGATCAGGACTGCCAGCACAGCCGCCGCGGGCTTCAACCTCACGAGAGTTCGTCTGAAACATGGTTATTGCCTCGTGTTGACCCAGACGTAACTCAGCTTCAACCTCACGAGAGTTCGTCTGAAACACCGACGTTGGCAAACGCAAGACGCGCGAGGCGATGCTTCAACCTCACGAGAGTTCGTCTGAAACGGGAGATCGAGGAGGCCGGAGATCTCGATCAGGACGCTTCAACCTCACGAGAGTTCGTCTGAAACCATGTTTTTTCGTCTGAATGTCGCCACATAGTACGGCTTCAACCTCACGAGAGTTCGTCTGAAACATGCGGCGGATGGTTTGACTCTCAACGCACTAACTGCTTCAACCTCACGAGAGTTCGTCTGAAACCTGGCCCGACAACAGCGGCGAGTCGGACCTGTAGCGCTTCAACCTCACGAGAGTTCGTCTGAAACCAGTAAGAAACAGTCTATTCTATTGCCTATCCGTGCTTCAACCTCACGAGAGTTCGTCTGAAACGTTCTATTAGCACAACCAAGTTCCGATGCTATATCACGCTTCAACCTCACGAGAGTTCGTCTGAAACTTGAGGCTGCACCCATTTCAATGATAAACACGTCGTGCTTCAACCTCACGAGAGTTCGTCTGAAACGGCGTCGTCAGCGCCAGCCAGACCGCTGGCACGCGGCTTCAACCTCACGAGAGTTCGTCTGAAACCCGTTGAATGAGCTACATTGAAGTGCAATCAGCGATAGCTTCAACCTCACGAGAGTTCGTCTGAAACCGTAGTATTCGGCGACTGTCGTGCCGTCCTCGAAGACGCTTCAACCTCACGAGAGTTCGTCTGAAACCCGCCCTCCAACAGAGATTCGCGCACATTGAGTGCGTGCTTCAACCTCACGAGAGTTCGTCTGAAACTTTCAGATACCCACTACTGCTATGTTATCATCCTGCTTCAACCTCACGAGAGTTCGTCTGAAACCGTGTTATCAGACGCGGTTGCAGGCACCCGATATGAAGGCTTCAACCTCACGAGAGTTCGTCTGAAACGATCGACTGGTAGGCCAGCAGTTTGTTGATGAGATGCTTCAACCTCACGAGAGTTCGTCTGAAACCCGAGCGGTCTGCGAGGCCAACGACTGGGGTGGGTGGCTTCAACCTCACGAGAGTTCGTCTGAAACGCGTTGTTCCGCCAACGATTCGACGCTATCAAACGGCTTCAACCTCACGAGAGTTCGTCTGAAACACAGACACTCACCGAGTGCGGGATGCTACTCACGGCTTCAACCTCACGAGAGTTCGTCTGAAACGTGATATGCCGCTATCACTACCAACCCAAACGAATGGCTTCAACCTCACGAGAGTTCGTCTGAAACTTTACGCGGTCTTTTTGACCGTGATCCAGGGAGTCGCTTCAACCTCACGAGAGTTCGTCTGAAACCTTTTGAATCGAAGGGCTCGGATGATGATGGAGAAGCTTCAACCTCACGAGAGTTCGTCTGAAACGCTGTTTCGCCAGCCCGGAGGAAACGCTGGATCTCGCTTCAACCTCACGAGAGTTCGTCTGAAACAAGGAGCGTAGCGACGACCACAGTCACAGCTCCGAGCTTCAACCTCACGAGAGTTCGTCTGAAACTGTGTGGGACCTACTCTTGTCCCGCGTAATCGCTTGCTTCAACCTCACGAGAGTTCGTCTGAAACTATAATTGAGCTATAGAATAGCGTTGCCACTATCTGCTTCAACCTCACGAGAGTTCGTCTGAAACAGCTCGTCTAATGCGACACGTTACGCAATCAGCAGCGCTTCAACCTCACGAGAGTTCGTCTGAAACCCGCTGCGTGTAGTCGTCCGAGTCGGCCTGGACAATGCTTCAACCTCACGAGAGTTCGTCTGAAACCCGGCCCCCGCTGCGGCCCTCCTTTTAGAAACGTTGGCTTCAACCTCACGAGAGTTCGTCTGAAACTCCCGTCATCTGCTTCGACTCCCCTCACTTCACTCGCTTCAACCTCACGAGAGTTCGTCTGAAACTGCGCCTGCGTGTCCGTCTGGTATCGCTTCGACGGGGCTTCAACCTCACGAGAGTTCGTCTGAAACGAGCACGCTGCTGTGGATACCGATCGCCGCCACGTCGAGCTTCAACCTCACGAGAGTTCGTCTGAAACCGTCGTACACGCGCACCTTGTCGGTCACGTCACCGTCGGCTTCAACCTCACGAGAGTTCGTCTGAAACGGCAGCCAAAGCGGAGGCCGAGTATCAGCGGATGAGGCTTCAACCTCACGAGAGTTCGTCTGAAACAGACCTCAGCGAAGGTGATACGATCACGGGAGACCTTGCTTCAACCTCACGAGAGTTCGTCTGAAACACCCGTTTTTCGTAGTTTCGCTAACGATGGACGCTTCAACCTCACGAGAGTTCGTCTGAAACCCCATGAGGAACGCCCAGTAGCAGTCTTCGGAGCAGCTTCAACCTCACGAGAG
This sequence comes from Halohasta sp. A2, assembly GCF_056175805.1. Taxonomy (NCBI): domain Archaea; kingdom Methanobacteriati; phylum Methanobacteriota; class Halobacteria; order Halobacteriales; family Haloferacaceae; genus Halohasta; species Halohasta sp. A2. Next base: position 22,695 of record NZ_JAQFWV010000047.1, read on the forward strand.
TTCGTCTGAAACCGACGACCGTCCCGATTGACGACCGCGTGCCGATTGCTTCAACCTCACGAGAGTTCGTCTGAAACGGTGTATGGGATGGATAAAAGCATACCTTGACGACGCTTCAACCTCACGAGAGTTCGTCTGAAACTCGTTTCGACGTTTTGCTATGTCTTTTGCTGTATGGGCTTCAACCTCACGAGAGTTCGTCTGAAACGGCAAGACCGCCCTCCTCGAGCCCGAGCTCCTCGAGACGCTTCAACCTCACGAGAGTTCGTCTGAAACCGGCTCCCGATATGATCACGTCGAACAGACACGTCGCTTCAACCTCACGAGAGTTCGTCTGAAACTATTATCACATGGATAGATGGGGTCTACGAAGACCTCGCTTCAACCTCACGAGAGTTCGTCTGAAACCATTGATCGCGCTGTGGCTCCGATCGCGTCGACCGGCTTCAACCTCACGAGAGTTCGTCTGAAACCGGAGGACGTCGTCGAGGTCGACCACGATACGGCTGCTTCAACCTCACGAGAGTTCGTCTGAAACGATCGTAAGCCTCGTCTCCCTCGATCCGGTTGCGGAGGCTTCAACCTCACGAGAGTTCGTCTGAAACCCGCGGGATCTCGGGTTTCGGTTATTTCGTCGTAAGCTTCAACCTCACGAGAGTTCGTCTGAAACCACTCTCATTGCTCTCGCGGCCAGTCACGTCGACCTCGCTTCAACCTCACGAGAGTTCGTCTGAAACTCCGCCCACTTTGCGCCAACCCGACCGAAAGAATAGCTTCAACCTCACGAGAGTTCGTCTGAAACGCCGGTCGGTGACTATGCGTTTGACGGTCTTGCGAGCTTCAACCTCACGAGAGTTCGTCTGAAACCAGCGGAGCCACCACCATAATGCCGAAAAACAAGGCGCTTCAACCTCACGAGAGTTCGTCTGAAACGACATATACCTACTCTCACACGACTTTTGGCTAAAGCTTCAACCTCACGAGAGTTCGTCTGAAACTCGCGCCGGGGAATGCAAACGGACCGAGGGTCGACAGGCTTCAACCTCACGAGAGTTCGTCTGAAACCGCCGTCGGCGACCGAGCTCGCCGAGACGATGAGCTGCTTCAACCTCACGAGAGTTCGTCTGAAACGATCGAGCATCGAGGAGACGACGATCGGACCGCGGCTTCAACCTCACGAGAGTTCGTCTGAAACCTGCATGTGGACTGTGGTGGTTGATGTGGCTTCCGCTTCAACCTCACGAGAGTTCGTCTGAAACACGGCGAAGTCACTCCGTCGAATAGCGTCGTTCGGCTTCAACCTCACGAGAGTTCGTCTGAAACGCTACGCTTGTGGACGAGGAGAATGACTTTGATGATGCTTCAACCTCACGAGAGTTCGTCTGAAACCGGGCGACAACTTGAGCCGGACGAATGAAGAACTTGCTTCAACCTCACGAGAGTTCGTCTGAAACACGAAATGAGTAACGACCGTGCTGTTAGGACTGGTGGCTTCAACCTCACGAGAGTTCGTCTGAAACAGGCTTCGAGCCATGATTAGGCCATTCTCCGTTTCTGGCTTCAACCTCACGAGAGTTCGTCTGAAACTATAAGCCTCACAAACGAAGACTCGGATAAAGATTGCCTCGTTGCGCCGCTAATTAATCGCACTCTCGGTGCTTTCTCCGTCCAGTTTCCGTGAAAGTTGTATGCAATTGGACGCCTTCTGTCGATATGAAGTCGAAGCGGTCAACAATACGACAATGTAAGCATCTTGCTAAAGAGCATGTTGACGACCCAGATGAACCCGCTGCGCCAACTGGCGACAGCGGGTTCGCTGAGTGGGTGCAGATCACTCTCATCCTCTTGCATACGGAACTCAACAAGAGTT
>NZ_JAQFWV010000048.1:0-24329 GCF_056175805.1 Halohasta sp. A2
CGCGATCGCTAGGTAGCTGAACTCGATTTTCTTTTCGACAACACTACTGAATCGGTTTGTCAATTTGTGCAGCGGTGTCTTCGGCCGATATCAGGTGTCGGGTGGTGTGGAATTCTTAGACAGGCTCAAAGCACGGCAGAAAACGAAACAGCAGACGAAGAAAGCGACGAACGCCGCGAAAAACAAGGCGACAGGCGACACCGACAGTTAAGCTCACAGCCTGAGCGAGCGGATGACGGTGGAGTCGACGCGTGGTTTCTTTCGAGACAGTACCCTGTTGGGTCGGACAACACGACATCGCCTAAAGAGCATGCGAAACTACTGTCGCAACGACCATACGCACGTCACTCGTTCAGTCGGTATGGTCGACCGTGCACCACCGACGAGCGTGATTCTCCCGACGGTCAGACGAACGGACGTGATCGACGAGATCGCTACCCAGCTCGGTTCTGACGACGAGCTGCTGGTCGTCTGTGATTCCGACGCCGATCCGATCGCTGGCAGCGTCGACACGTTGCCCGAGGGAGTCCGGCTCGTCGTCGCGGGCGAACCCGAGGGCTGTTCCGGCAAGGCCAACGCCATCGCCGCAGCGATGGAGGCCGCAGCCCACGACCGACTCGTCTGGACCGACGACGACTTTCATCATCCTCCCGACTGGCTCGCCGACCTGCGGGCCGACTACGAGCGACAGGGGCCGACAACCGAACTCCCGTTTTTCGTCGGTCAGGATCCGCTGTCGACGCTCTTGGAACCGATGTACATGATGGGGGCAACCGCGGGCCTCACCCTGATCGACAAGCCGTGGGGCGGGGCGGTGATCTTCGAGCGGAGCGATCTCGACGAGGCGGCCTTTTTAAATGACCTCCGGCGAACGATCAGCGACGACGGGCTGCTGGGCGCGTATCTCGACGTAACGCCGGTCAAGCGTGTCCGGCGGGTCGAGGTCGGTGGTACAGTTCGTGAGAGCCTCGACCGTAACACTCGGTTCATGCAGATCGTCGACTACTTTTCGCCGTATCCGAACGTGACAGTGCCGCTGGCAGCCTTTTATTTCACCTGCTGTCTTCTGTTTCCGGTTCCGGCAGTGGTGGCCTCAACCGCCGGGATGGCGGCGGTCTATGCGTACTTCGGGGTTTGGCGATGGACCGTCCTGTTGACGTATCCGGCACTCATTGCGCAGTTCCCGCTGCTGTTGTACGGGTTGTCCCGGAGCTTCGTCTGGGGCGGCCGACGCTACCACTGGCCCGACCGGTTCGAGGTGGTAGTCGACGGCTAGCGGTCGACCAACCGGCTGGCGACGAAACGCATGACCTCTATCTCTATGTCCCTCGGGGCGAAGGCAAACCCAGCATGTCGCTTCACCGACGAACGTTCTTCGCGTTGACTGCCACGGCACTGCTCGCTGGCTGTACCGGTGACAGTTCCGAGTCGGTTGCCGGTTCGGACCCAGTTGACGACCCACGGACACCGGGCACGCAGGCCGCATCCCTTCAGACGAGCATGGGATCGATCACGGTCGGCCTCTACGGCGACCGAGCGCCCCGAACAGTCGAGAACTTCGTCGGCCTCGCAACGGGTGACAAGATGTGGACCGACCCCGAAACTGGCGAGTCGGTCGACGGTGAGCCCTTTTATACGGAGATCCCGTTCCACCGAGTTATCGACGGTTTCATGATTCAAACCGGCGATCCGACCGGTACCGGCCGTGGCGGCCCTGGCTATCAGTTCGACGACGAGTTCCACGACGAGTTGCGCCACGACCGCGCTGGAGTGCTTTCGATGGCCAACTCCGGGCCGGATACGAACGGTTCGCAGTTCTTTATTACGCTCACCGAAACCCCACATCTCGACGACGTCCATTCGGTGTTCGGACGGGTCACTGACGGAATGGATGTCGTCCGGCAGATCGGATCGGTCGAGACTGACGAGAACGACCGACCGGTCGAACCGCTGGTTCTCGAATCGATCTCTGTCGGCGAATAAAAGCGGAAATCCGAAAGACAGTCGGCTGCTCAGTCGGCGGTCGCTTCGACGGCTTCGCCCTCGTCTTCGACGTAGTACGAGTCGATGAAGTCCTCGTCGATCCGGTTGAGTTCTGCTTTCGGCAGCTGGCTCAGGAGTTCCCAGCCGATATCGAGCGTGTCTTCGAGCGAGCGGTTGGTATCGAAGCCCTGGTCGACGAAGTCGCTCTCGAAGTCCTCGGCGAAGTCGAGATACTTGTTGTCCCGCTCGCTGAGTGCTTCTCGACCGACGATGTTCACCAGATCCCGAAGGTTCTTCCCCTCGGCGTAGGCGGCGTACATCTGGTTGGCCACGTCGCTGTGGTCCTCTCGGGTAAGCCCCTCGCCGATCCCGTCGTCCATCAGCCGCGAGAGGCTTGGCAGGACGTTGATCGGCGGCTGGACACCCTGACTGTTCAGATCACGGTCGACGTAGATCTGGCCCTCCGTAATGTACCCCGTTAGATCGGGAATCGGGTGGGTGTCGTCGTCGCCGGGCATCGTGAGAATCGGTAGCTGTGTAACCGAGCCCTCACGGCCCTGAATCCGACCCGCACGCTCGTAGAGCGTTGCCAGGTCTGTGTACATGTAACCGGGGTACCCACGTCGACCCGGCACCTCTTCGCGGGCGGCACCGATCTCTCGGAGCGCCTCACAGTAGTTGGTCATGTCCGTGAGGATCACCAACACGTGGTAATCCTTCTCGAAGGCGAGATATTCGGCGGTGGTGAGTGCGAGCCGAGGCGTGACCGTCCGCTCGACGGCGGGGTCGTCCGCGAGGTTGGCGAAGACCACCGAGCGTTCGAGTGCACCGGTGCGCTCGAAGTCCTCCATGAACTCGTTGGCCTCCTCCTGGGTGATTCCCATCGCACCGAAGACCACAGCGAACTCGCTGCCGTCCTCGTCGCCGCCCTCCTCGTCTTCAGGCACGCTTGCCTGTCGGGCGATCTGGAGTGCCAGATCGTTGTGCGGAAGCCCCGAAGCCGAGAAGATCGGCAGCTTCTGGCCCCGAACGAGGGTGTTCATGCCGTCGATGGCCGAAACACCCGTCTGGATGAACTCCTCAGGGTACTCCCGGGAGTAGGGGTTGATTGCCGCGCCGATGATGTCTTGGCGGGATTCGGGAACGATCTCGGGGCCGCCGTCGATCGGCTGGCCCGTGCCGTCCATGACGCGACCGAGCAAATCCTCGGTGACGGGCATCTTGAGCGTCTCGCCAAGGAATCGGACAGACGCTTTGCGGTCGATTCCGCTGGTTCCCTCGAAGACCTGAATCGCGACCAGGCCGTCGCTGGATTCGAGCACCTGGCCGCGCAGGGTGCGGCCGTCGTCGGTCTCGATCTCGACGATCTCGTCGTAGCCAATCGGCTCGTCGACTTCGGCGTAGACGAGCGGGCCGCTGATCTCGTTGATGGTTTGGTACTCTTTCATTAGTACATCCCCCGCAGTTCTTCGGTGATATCCTCTTTGATGTCGGCGACGTACTCTTCGTACTCCTCTTGGACACCGATCCGGTTGATCTGTGGTGCCGACTCAAGCGAGACCAGATCCTCGACGGGAACGCCCGCCTCAAGCGCGTCGAACGCCTCGTCGTTGAGCGTTTTGATCGCCGTGAGGATGAGGTACGTCTTCTCCGGCGGACAGAAGGTGTCGACCGGGTGGAACGCGTTCTGCTGGAGGTACGCCTCACGCAGGTAGCGCGCAACTTCGAGCGTGAGCTGTTGGTCCTCCGGCAGGGCGTCCTTGCCGACGAGCTGAACGATCTCCTGGAGCTCGGTCTCCTCGTCGAGTACGTCGATGGCCCACTGTCGGATCTCGGACCAATCCTCGGTGACGTTGTCTTCGAACCACGGGTCGAGCTGGTCGCGGTACAGCGAGTACGACTCGTTCCAGTTGATCGATGGGAAGTGTCGACGCTCGGCTAGGTCGGCATCGAGCGCCCAGAACGTCTTGACGATACGCAGGGTGTTCTGGGTGACTGGCTCGGAGAAGTCCCCGCCGGGTGGCGAGACCGCGCCGATGACAGAAACCGAGCCCATCGTACCGTTGACGTTCTCGAAGTAGCCAGCGCGTTCGTAGAACTGGCTGAGACGCGCTGCGAGGTAGGCCGGGTAGCCCTCCTCGCCGGGCATCTCTTCGAGCCGCGAGGAAATTTCGCGCATGGCCTCGGCCCATCGCGAGGTCGAATCGGCCATCAGTGCCACATCGTAGCCCATATCGCGGTAGTACTCCGCGATGGTGATTCCCGTGTAAATACAGGACTCACGGGCTGCAACAGGCATGTTCGAGGTGTTGGCGATAAGCGAGGTCCGGGCCATAAGCGGGTTGCCCGTTTTCGGGTCTTCCAGTTCGGGGAAGTCCTCGATTACCTCGGTCATCTCGTTGCCGCGCTCACCACAGCCGACGTAGACGACGATGTCCGCGTCGGCCCACTTGGCGAGCTGGTGTTGGGTGACCGTCTTCCCGGAACCAAACGGACCGGGAATCGCGGCGGTCCCGCCTTTGGCAATCGGGAACAGGCCGTCGAGAATCCGCTGTCCGGAGACGAGCGGCGTTCGTGGCGTCCGTTTTTCGACCGCCGGGCGGGCCTGTCGAACGGGCCACTCCTGGTGCATGGTGACTTCCTCACCGCTGTCGAGTTCGGCGACTGTCTCGTCGACGGTGAACTCGCCAGACTCAATGGCAGTGACTTCGCCGCCCTCGTAGTCAGGCGGTACCATGACCTTGTGGGTGATCGTGACCGTCTCTTCGACGGTGCCGATCACGTCGCCTGCGGTGACTTCGTCACCGACTTCGACGGTTGGTTCGAACTCCCACTGTTTCTCCAAGTCGATACCGGGGGCATCGACACCGCGGTCGAGAAACGCGCTATCCATCTTTTCTTCGAGAACGTCGAGTGGACGCTGGGTCCCATCGTAGATGGCATCCAGCATACCGGGGCCGAGGTCGACCGACAGCGGCTCGCCCGTGTTTTCGACGGGTTCGCCCGGGCCAACGCCCGAGGTCTCCTCGTAGACCTGAATCGTCGTGATGTTGCCTTCGATCTCGATTACCTCGCCCATCAGCCCTTCGTCGCCGACGTAGACGACATCGTTCATCCGGGCGTCGAGATCGCGGGCGGAAACGACCGGCCCACTGACGCTTTCGATGACGCCGTTGCCGACGTCCTGTTGCGTTGCTTGACTCATAATTAGTCTTCCTCTTCCATCAGATCGATTCCGATGGCTCGTTTGATCTGTCCGCGCAGTCCACCGCTGCCAGCACCCCCGCCGAGCGTGACCAGGGTTGGCTCGACGCTCGTCTCGACGGCCTTCCGCTGGCCGCGCGAGAGGTACTCCATATCATCGTTGTGCATGACGATAATACCCACGTCGTCGTCGTCGAGCACACGTTCGACGGCGGCATCGAGTTCCTCGTCCTTCTGGCCGTTCGGGACGTTTTCGAACTCGCGAACCCCAGCCAGCCGAAAGCCGGTGGTGAACTCCGGACTACCGATGACGGCTATTTCTTGGCTCATAGAATCACCAGCTCCTGTTCGATTTCGGTCTCGCTCAGTCCGGCCTCGCGGCCGCGAGCGATAGCACGGATGTTTTCGACCTCACGTTCCTTCAGCAGGATATAGGCCACAACCGGCGTCACCGACAGCGGGAAGATGTTTCCCATCCGCTTTGAGTAGCGCAGCAGCACCGAGTCGAGCGCGTGCTCGAACTCAATGAGGCTATCGGCGCTTTCGAGCTCGTCGAGTGGTTTGGAGAGCGTCTTGCCGTAGCTGCTGTCTCGAATGCGGGTGATCAGTTCGTCAGGGTTCTGAACCAGCGTGTTCAGGTCCGTCGCTTTGAACAGTTTGCCCCCCTCGATCAAGTACTCCGAGGGGTCGATTTCTGCGCCACTACGGGCCAACCGCAGGGCGTTTCGGGCGTTCCGGAAGTCGATCTCGGCTTCGAGGAACTCACGGTACTTCAAAATCGCCTCGCCCGACGGTAGCTCGCTGAGGAGCTGCTCGTAAAACGCTCGGTCGACCGCGTTCTCCAAGGGAGCCAACACGCCGGTCTCCTCGAAATCCGCGAAGGCGGCTTCGAGCGGCTCGCCGAACATCGTCCGGTCGAGCAGCGTCACGACGTCTTCGATACTTCCTGCATCTAGCAGCCGACCGATCAGTGCGTCGTCGAACTCACCGGCACGAATCAGGTCAGTCTCGATAGCCTCCCGCGAGGCGTCGGTGTAGACGCCACGAATGATCGTTTTGATGTTCCACGCGTCGAACTTGCGCAGATAGCGTGCGATGAGATCGTAGAGCTGTCCATCAGCGAACCCGAGCAGGTCGTCGAAATGCTTAGCGAGGTTCCGGTTGAGCGCGTACTCGATTAGGTCGACGCCGCTGTGTCGAGCGCCGAGCTCGTTGATCTCGCGTTCGTACTCGGATTCCTCCATGTAGCGGGCGATCTCCGAGGGGCTCATCCGGACGAGTTTGCGGTACTCGTCGTCACTGAACAGCGCCGCACGCCGGGCGCGGACGCGGCCGTTGACGTACTCTGGGTTCGAGCTTCCGGTCGTGCTCATTGGTCGAACAGATGGGTCGACAGTTCCTTCAAATGCTCGTCCCAGACCGAGTCGAGAATCGAGTCGAAGGTGTTGTTCACTCGAACGCGTGAGCTCTCGCTTTCGACGACGACGCCGCCGAGGCAATCGATTTCCCCGCCGTAGCTGAAGCCATCGTAGTCGGAGAGAATCGCTTCGATGAGTTGCTGGTCGTCAGCACGGCCGTAGACGGTGACCGCCGCACTCTCGTCGAACTCCTCGGCTGCGGCGTCGAGCAGGCTGCGGGTCAGCCTCTCGCGTTTGTCCGCTTCGAGTTCGACCAGCGCGGTTTCGATATCCTCGTAGACGTCAGCCAGCACGTCACGACGGGCTTCGAGTCGCTGCTGTTTCGCTTCGAGCTTCGCACTCGACAGCGCCTGTTCGCGCCGTTGGGCAATCTCGCGGTCGACCTCGGCGGCGCGAGAGTCGGTGATCTCTTGGGCGTCAGACTCGGCCTCCGAGATGATCTCTGCAGCACGCTCGTCGGCGGCCGCACGGATCTCATCCGCACGCGCGCGGGCTTCGTCTGTGATGTCGTCTGCGACTTGTTCCAAACTCATTAGTTGAAAGAACGGGTCTGTTTAGACCAGAAACACGACGACGAGTGCGAGAATCACGAGTGTCTCGGGCAGAACGGTCAGAATCAGCCCTTTGACGAACAGGTCCTCGTTTTCGGCCATCGCGCCGACTGCGGCGGCACCGATACCACGTTCCGCATAGCCCGCACCGAAGGCGGCGAGGCCGACACCGAGGGCGGCAACGGCCGATGCGCTAAGTATCGGACCGCCTGATTCTTCAGCCTGCAGTACAACGTTACCAAGTTCTGTTGCAAGTTCTAAACTCATGTGTTAGTTAGTCCGTATGGTTACGTTCGCTTGTAGCCGAACAGTCGTATTTGTTTTCAGGGTCATGATAAAGCTTCCCAAAACCGTTGGCTGCAACGGCCAAAACCGGGGTTTGAGCTGAAATAGTAAGTGTGATTGACACTCTCGAACGGGCTAATATGTCAGTTAATATTAACTATCTGTAGTCGGAAATAACCGATCGAAAAAGCGGTTCGAAGCGAGCGGTTAGTCGTCGGTAGTGGTATACTGTCGGAGATAACCCAATGGGTTGTAACTCCGGCCGCCGCCCTCGTAGAACTTCCCGAAGAACTCGACGTACTCGAGACGGATCCCCTGAATGCCAGCGGCCGTAATGCCGAGCAGCAGGACGACGATGTGGCCGAGACTGGCGACGACAATTGCGCCGACGAGCGCGATCACGCCGATCGCAGTCGGCTCGTATCCCGTCGACAGTCCAGCGAACACGAGTTCGTACGTCTCGGGACTCGCCTCTACTTCCGCGAGCCGGGTCGGTGTGAAGATGAAGTGGAAGCTCCCGTCGCCGCTGTCGCCGATGTACGCACCGAAGGCGAGCAGGTTGACCGCCAGCGCCATCCCACCCTTGGCGAGCAGGACCGCCATGATCCGGGCGTAGGAGACGGCGTTGACAATTGGGGCAAGCACCTCTGCGAGTTCGGTCGGCTCGCCGATGGCGAGTAACACCGCACCGAGGAACGCCGCGAGGAGGCCGCCGATCCCGACGATCACAGGGAAACCAGCGAACTCGACGGCACCGAGCGTCAGGAGGCCGACCGATTCGAAGATGAACTCGGGCTTCGGTCCGGCGGCGTGCTGGCTGAAGATCCAGATCCACAGCCCGTTGAGCAGCAGTATCCACGAGAGGCTTTCGTAGACCGCGTGTTTGAGGTCGTGGAGTTCGTAGTTGCTCACGAACGACAGCACGTAGCCGACGTTCAGGTGGATGATGCCGAACACCACGCTCAGTACGAGCCACGCCAGCGCCCACTGTTGGTCAACAGGCGACAGCCCCTTCGACAGCGGCCACGACTCGAAGCCGAACAGCGCGTAGGCGTGGTAGCCGAAGATGTCGAACCCGTAGTAGACGCCAAACAGGATCGTAAACAGCCCGGCCCAGATGGCGACCGCGCCGATCTCCTTCATCACGCCATCGAGTTTTCCGTACATGTAGACGCCGATCGCTCCGTAGAGCACCCCGTAGCCGATATCACCGATCATGAAGCCGAACATGAGCGGGAAGGTGAGGAACACGAGAACGGTCGGATCGAACTCGGAGTACTTCGGTCGACTCACTGCTCGGATAAGAGTCTCGAACGGTCGGGTCACCGACGGATTGTCCTGGACGACTGGCGGTTTATCGTCTACCGTCACGACACCGCCGTCCGCACGGGCTTCAACCTCGTTCTCGCTACCGTCTGCGGTGATCGGCTCCTCGGCCGCCCGCGTTTCGTCCTCAACTGTCGGCATTTCGGCCTCGTGGTCCTCGACGTGGTGGTCGCCGGTGGACGTGTACTGTGCGCGCTTGATTTCGTCGATATCGAGCGGGCCGTCGACCGCCGAGGTAAGTGAGGATTTGAACAGATCGTAGCGTTCGGTCGGGATCCAGCCCTCGGCGACAAAGGCGTTGTCGGTCGTCGCAAACGCCAGCGGCGCCTGTTTCTTCTGGGCCTCGATTGAAAGGTACTCTTCGGCCGAGAGCAGGAAACTCGCCTGCTCGGCTTTGATCTCGTCGAGTTCGGCCTTGATCTCGTCGAGTTCGCCCTGAACACGCTGTTTTTCGGCTTCGAGTTCGTCGACATACTCGGCGGGACTCGCCTCGGCCTCGGGAATCGGGACCGCTGCAAAATCGACGCCCACGAGCGCCTCCGTGAGGACGTCGTCTTCGGCGTCGGTGGCCGGTTTGGCGAAAATGGCGTGCGTTCGGCCACCCGACATGATCTCGAAGGTCTCGATTTCTTCGGCCTTCAACAGCACCGATTCGATTGCGTCGCGGTCGCCCTCGCCAACGCTGACGACGAGCGAGTCGTAGCCGCCCAGTAGTTCGAGATCGAGCCCAAGATCAGCAAACGGCTCGACAGCGGCGATCTCTTCGTCGAGTTCGCGACGACGGGTGCGGAGTTCGCTCCGCCGGTCGTCGAGTTCATTGACGCTCTCTCGAAGCGCCGCCAGTTCGCGGTCGAGTTGGTCGTCGTCGACGAGGATCGTCTCGTTTGCGTCCTCCGCTGAGATATCAAGAATGCTTTCGAGCGAACGGACGGTAACGAGCTTTTCGTTTACCTCGTCGGACCCCTCAAGGGAACGTCCGATATCGAACGACTCCCAGGACTCATCGTACTCCGAGAGGTGGAGCAGTCGAAGTTCGTAGGCTGCCTCGATGGTCGACTCCAACACGCGCTTGGAGCCAGCCACCGAGACTTTACTCATCCGCTCAGGTCTGAGCATCGACGGCCTCCTCGAAGCGTTCGAGTGCGAGGTCTACGGCGTCGTCGATCCGGTCGCTGGCGTCGTCGACGAGCGCCTGGCGGGTCTCTGTGCCCTCTTCGAGGAGGTCCTCGCGGCGGGCCTGAATATCCTTGTCGGCTTCCGCAAGGCGTTCAGTGGCTCGCTCCTCGGCGTCTTCCCGGGCGGCCGAACGGATCTCGTCGGCTTCCTGTCTGGCCTCGGCAATCCGCTCGTCACGGTCAGACTCGGCTTCCGCGATGATCTCGTCGGCCCGCGTTTCGGCCTCCTTGATCTCTTTTAGAACGTCTGGTCTCGGCATACTCACTAATCGTTCGAATGTGCAGTATCTGCGTATAAGGTGTTTGCGGAACTGTTCGGCCGCGGGCGCGCTCGACCGATCTGAACGATCAGAAAACCGCACCGTTATTGTCCGGGCTTTCGTAGTCGACGCTATATGGGATTCCTCGAGAACAAGGCTCGTGCCCGGCTGTTCTACAAATATCTCTCGAAGGTCTACGATACGATCAACCCCTTCATCTGGAACGAGACGATGCGCGACGAAGCGCTGCTGTGGCTCGACGTCCAACCCGGTGATCGCGTTCTCGATGTCGGCAGTGGCACCGGCTTTGCGACCGAAGGGCTGTTGCAGCACACCGATGAGGTCTACTGTCTCGACCAGTCCATCCACCAGATGCAAAAGGCCTTCAAAAAGTTCGGCAAACACGACACGGTCAGGTTCCACCGTGGCGACGCCGAACGCCTCCCGTTTGCCGACAATTCGTTTGATCATCTGTGGTCGTCGGGATCGATCGAGTACTGGCCCAATCCGGTGGCGGCCCTCAAAGAGTTCCGACGCGTCACCAAACCTGGCGGACGCGTGCTCGTCGTCGGTCCCGACTACCCCAACTCGGCACTTATACAGAAGCTCGCCGACGCGATCATGCTGTTTTACGACGAAGCCGAAGCCGATCGAATGTTCTCCGAGGCGGGATACACGTCGTTCGAACACCACATCCAACAGGCAAGCCAGGGAAGCCCCAAAGCGATCACCACTGTTGCGACCGTCCCCGAGAAGTAGTCGTCGACGACTCGCGGTCACGCCAGCTATATTCGTGTTTCAGCCGTCTCAATCACTAGCTCGTCCGTGCTCAGTTTCACCGAGACGGTCGACCCTGATTCGAGTTTCGGACTGTTCGTTGCTGCGACTGTCAGTGTTGCCGTTTCACCGACCTCCCACTCGGAATCGCTCGCCGTATTGAACGGTCCTGTCGGTCCCGGATCGAACCCCGACATCGAAAAGAAGGGTACCGATGGCTGGTGATCAAGCGGTTCGCCGTCGACCGAGATACGAACCGTCAGTGTTCGGACGTCGAGCGAATCGCCGTGTTCGTGGGTAAACGTCAGCGTTTCGCCGTCGACTGAGACGTCGATCACGGCCGTCGGTACAGGCTCGTGAGTGCTACTCTCGCCAACCACAGTCAGCCCGACGACGCTCGCGACGAGTACGGTCAACGCGACCACAAGGAGTCCGCCGACTAATGGGACGTTCGCTCGTGCTACCTGTTGGGCGTGTAATCCGGGACGTCGGTGTGAGCGCGACATGGCCCCGGCTGCTCCCGAATTTATATAAAAACAGTCGCCGACTACTCGGCGTTAGGAACTGCCTTCGGGTGCTGGCGGATCGACGTCGACGAACGCCGCGGAGTTGTCGTCACCGAAGACGGTGATCGTGAACGACTGCCGCGGGCTGACCGTCCAGAGGGTACCATCCTCGTCGGTCGTCCCGATCGTCTCGCTGTCTTGGCCGTTTTGGCCCAGCGTCACGGTCGTTTCGAGCGGCTCGCCGGTTTCGTCGTCGGTGACTGTGAGCCGAAGTGGCCCTCCAGCGTACGTCTGTTCGGTCGTTACGTTGAGCCCGTCTTGGACTTTGTTCGTCTCCTCACCGGTGGCAACGACCCCGAGCGGGACACGCTGGTGTTCGACGAACGTCCGTTCGGACGGCCCGTCGACGAACGTTCGGAGATCACCGCCGTCGAACTCCACCGAAACCATCACGATTGGACCCTCTCCATCCGCGCTCCAAGAGGTGCGCAGCTCCCACAGGTTCGGATACTCCGCTTCGATACGGTCGATTGCTGTTTCCTGGGTTACCGCTCCGTCTCCGTCCTCGCGCAGCCCTCGTCTGTTGACCTCTCGAATGTACTGTCCGTCGTCGAGTGCACCCATGGTCACCTCGGAATCACTCGTTTCGATGAAAATACGGTTGTTCGATCGCTCCCCGCGAAGCACGTCGACCGCGTGTGCGCGGAGCGGCCCGTTGTACGTTTCGAGAGTGTACTCGATTTCGTCGAATCGCGCTTTCGAGACCGTTTGCTCGTCGATATCAGATGAATCTGCCTCTATCTCCGCTGTTTCGGTCTCCAACATCGATGCACGTTCACTGAGGGCCTCGGCCTGTAGATGGATCGCCGCCAGCTCGATGACGAACGCACTCGGTTCGATCTCGTTGTCGCTAAACTGGCCGATCACGTCCCGTTCTGCCGTCTCCAGTTGGTCGGTTTCGGTTTCGATTGCGGCGACCTCCGAATCGATCCGTTCGGCACGTTCGGTCTCCTCGTCGATCGAGGCGAGTTCACGTTCGAGACTTTCTGTGGCGATTTGTTCGTCCGTTAGATCGGTCTCGAACTCCGCTGCTGGACCGAGATCGGCATGCTGTCGGCGCAGATCGCTTCGTTCGATCTCGTCGTTCGGAATAGCCAACGTGTAGAACACCTCTGCGTCGGCTGTCGTTTCGTCGATCTGAGTCGCCGTCGACGGTTCGAAGCCGATCGATTCGGGCTGGTTTTGGTCCACGCTCGTCGCTGGAGCCACACCGACGCCGATCGCAACCACTACTACGAGTGTGATCGCGACGAGTGGAACAGGTCTCATCGGTGAACGGTCTTCGCCGAACAAGTAAAAACCCATCTACCATGAGTAACTCGTTCGGTTACATACCCTCCGCTCTCAGCCGTCGACAGGCACTGTTCGTCGGTCTCTCCGTTTCGCACACCTCCGTTGCGATGACTCCTGACTGACGACCGTCTGACGACGTGGAAAAACCCGTCGCAGTAATGCGGTTTTCACTTTCACTCCGCGTGCCGTATGTTTTTATACCTCCCATCCATTATCCCAATTGCACGTCACACGCGTGCATTCCCCAATTCCCTTTTGACCCCACCGAAATCCCTTAGCCGCCGCTCCGGTGAGAGAGTGGTATGTTATCGCTTTCAGCGGTCGAACAGGCCGCCGATCGGGTCTCGACTGTCGCTCGGGTGACGCCGTTGGAGTACTCGTATTCGTTTTCCGAACAAACCGGTGCGTCGATTCATCTCAAATTGGAGAACTTTCAGCGGACCGGCTCGTTCAAAATCCGTGGGGCGAGCAATCGGATCGCGACCCTCTCGGAAACCGAACGGGCCGCTGGCGTGGTCACCGCCAGCGCCGGCAACCACGCTCAGGGGGTCGCGCTCGCGGCCACGCGTGCGGGCGTCGACTCGACAATCGTGATGCCCGAACAGGCACCGATCTCGAAAATCAAAGCCACCCGGCGGTACGGTGGCGAGGTCGTTCTTCACGGCGTCGACTACGAGGAGGCCCAGGCGCGAGCCCACGAGATCGAAGCCGCCGAGGGCCGAACGTACGTCCACGCCTTCGACGACGAGGCTGTGATGGCCGGTCAAGGGACAATCGGGCTCGAAATCCTTGACCAACAGCCCGACGTCGAGACCGTCGTCGTCCCGATCGGCGGTGGCGGCCTCATCGCCGGAATCGCCACAGCGATCAAAACCCAGCGTCCCAACGTTCGAATCGTCGGTGTGCAGGCCGACGGGGCCGCAAGCATCGTCGAATCGCTCGAACAGGGCGAAATTCATACACGCGACAGCGTCGACACGGTCGCCGACGGGATCGCCACGCGAGCGGTCGGCGAGCGAACGTTCGAAGTCATTCAACAACGAGTCGACGAGGTCGTCACCGTCTCCGACGAGGAGATCGCACTCGCGCTGACCCTGCTTTTGGAACGGAACAAAACCCTCGTCGAAGGCGCGGGGGCGGTCGCGCTGGCGGCCGTACTCGAAGACCGCTTCGAGTACCGAGAAGACGAGGTGATCGTCCCGGCGCTCTGTGGTGGCAACATCGACATGAACGTGTTGACGACCGTGATTCTCCGCGGACTGGTCCAGATGGGCCGGTACGTCAAAATTACGACGGTGCTCAAGGATCAACCCGGCGCGTTGCAGGGGCTCATCGACATTATCGCCACCCACCAGGCCAACATCTACGCAATCCACCACGAACGTACCTCCCGAGAGATCGGGATGAGCGACACCGAAGTCGAGATCGAACTGGAGACGCGGGGCCCACAGCACGCCAGCGATCTCCTCGAGGCGCTTCGATCCAACGGCTACACCGTCGATGTTATCAAATAGAACGGGTGTCTGCTGGAGTAGTCTGTCTATACTCTACCGTAGCCAGTGACTACCGCCTGTTCGTGACGTCGGTACTCCCGCACTCGGGACACTGCGTAATGTGGTGGAACGGTGGTGCGCTGATCCGGTTCCATTCGTCGCTTCCCGACCGTGCGGTGTAGCCACACTGTCGACACACCGATTTCGATTCCCTGTCGGCTGCGGTTGCCATACACTCACATGGGGTGTCGACTCGAATAACGGTTTTTCACCTTCTACGAGAAGTCAGTTGTTAGATTCGTCCACACAGGCTTATGTAGCCTCGTGCAACTCGCTTGAGTATGAAACGGACGATCAGCACCGAGGCCGCCCCAGCGGCGGTCGGCGCGTATAGTCAGGCGACGACCGACGGGTCGACGCTGTACACCGCGGGTCAGATCCCACTGACGCCCGATGGCGAACTATTGACCGAGGCGTCGGTCGCCGACCAGACCGAACAGGCGCTGGACAACGTGCTCGCAATTCTCGACTCCGAGGGGCTGGATGCGAGTGCGGTTCTGAAAACGACCGTCTTTCTGGCCGATATCGACGACTTCGACGAGATGAACGAAACCTATCACACGTACTTCGATACCGAGCCACCGGCTCGGAGCGCCGTCGAAGCCGGGGCGCTGCCGAAGGGTGTCGACGTCGAAATCGAGGCGGTCGCAACGATGGAGTCGTGAGACGCCGAACCAAATCCAGTCTCCTGTGGGGGGCCATCGGCTCGCTGTTGTTCGTCGTTCTCGCACAGGGGTATCTGCTCGCCGTTGGGCCCCTGCCAACGGGCTACGCCGAGATACTCTCGATCGGCGGTGTCGTCGGGCTGATCGCTGGAACGGTTTCGTATCTCGCCGAGCCACGGCTGGCCGCGAAAGGAAGGACTTAAAATCGCCAGCAGGCTACGTTTGGACGCGAGCCAGAATGGCCGAGTGGTAAGGCGCACGCCTGGAAAGCGTGTTCCCTTTGGGATCCAGGGTTCAAATCCCTGTTCTGGCGTTTCTATCGGATCAACACTCACCAGCGACGCGTTTCATCGCGCCGTCGTTTCTGTTGATCCGTAATACGGCATCTAACAGGGATTCGAATCAAGGAACGAAACGAGTGAAACGAGCGAAGCGACTGAGGCTCAAATCCCTGTTTTAGTTTTTTTACCACTATAACTGCGTAACCGGTGTGTTTTCCGGTCGACCTGATTGGTCCTGTCAAAACTGTCGGCATAGAAAGATTGATACTTGTGCGTTGCCTTGGCATGGTTGACAATGCCAGACACGAAAGCAGGCCGCGAACGGAAAGGCCGCAACAAGCTCGCACAGCTAGAGTCGACACTGAACAGCCGCGAGCGAGAGCTACTGGGCGAACGCCACGAGCCACCGGAACCTGATCGTGTCGACAGCGAGTTCCTGACCGATCCGCGCGAACTCGAAACCTGAGGCTCCCTTTTTACTTAACCGGCGGTTCTCGGTTAGATGCTCACCACAAGTAGACAGTGACTACCAGCCAGTAGTCGTAGACTACGCGCACTCGTCTCCTGCGAGGCACCGAAATAGTATATAAAGCGACCACAATCGACCTCCTTCGCTGTTCTAATCTGTGTGGTAGTAGCCCACACGAACAGTCCGTATTCGACTGCCTGCTATTGATTTCGTTCCGAGTGACTCAAACTCGTTTCAAAACCGATCGTCGTCGAGAAAAGCAAGGTTTATATAGAATCACAAACAATCAGTCAGGTGTACTATGAGTCAGCGTATGCAGCAAGGCCAGCCGATGATCATTCTCGGAGAGGATTCACAGCGCGTTCAGGATAAGGACGCCCAGCAGTACAACATCTCGGCGGCTCGGTCGGTCGCCGAGGCCGTTCGGTCGACGCTCGGACCGAAGGGGATGGACAAGATGCTCGTCAACTCGATGGGTGACGTCACGATCACCAACGACGGTGTCACCATCCTCACCGAGATGGATATCGACAATCCGACCGCCGAAATGATCGTCGAAGTCGCCGAGACACAGGAGGACGAAGCGGGCGACGGCACCACGACCGCCGTCGCTATTGCTGGTGAACTCCTCAAGAACGCCGAAGACCTCCTCGAACAGGAGATCCACCCGACGGCGATCATCAAAGGCTTCCACCTCGCGAGCGCGAAGGCCCGCGAGGAGGTCGACAACATCGCCGAAGCCGTCGACCCGGATGACGAGGAACTGCTGAAGAAGGTCGCCGAGACCTCGATGACCGGCAAAGGTGCGGAACTCGAAAAAGACGTACTCGCAGATCTCGTCGTCCGTGCCGTCCAGCAGGTCACCGTCGAAGCCGACGACGGCAGCCACGTCGTCGATCTCGAAAACGTCAAGATCGAAACCCAGACCGGCCGCTCGGCCGGCGAAAGTGACCTCTTGGTTGGCGCAGTCATCAACAAGGACGCAGCCCACGATGATATGCCGACCAGCTTCGAGAGCGCCAACACGCTGCTTCTCAACGAGCCGATCGAGGTCGAAGAGGCCGACGTCGACACCCAGGTATCGATCGAGACACCCGACCAGCTCCAGAAGTTCCTCGATCAGGAGGAAGCCCAACTCAAAGCGAAAGTCGACCAGATCGTTGAGTCGGGTGCCGACGTCGTCTTCTGCCAGAAAGGCATCGACGACCTCGCCCAGCACTACCTCGCCAAGGAGGGCATTCTCGCCATCCGCCGCACCAAGAAATCGGACATCAAGTTCCTCAAGAACGTGCTCGGTGGCTCGGTCGTCTCCGATATCGACTCGCTTTCGGCCGATGATCTCGGCGAAGGATCGGTCCGACGCGACGAAGACGACGAGCTGTTCTACGTCGAGGGCACCGGTGACGAGGTCCACGGCGTGACGCTTTTGCTCCGTGGCTCGACCGACCACGTCGTCGACGAGCTCGAACGCGGCATCAACGACGCGATTGACGTCGTCTCGACGACCGTCTCAGACGGTCGCGTGCTTGCCGGCGGCGGCGCACCCGAAGTCGAACTCGCCTCGCGGCTCCGCGATTACGCCGACTCGGTTTCGGGCCGCGAACAGCTGGCGGTCGAAGCGTTCGCCGACTCGCTCGAACTCGTCCCCCGCGTGCTCGCCGAGAACGCCGGACTCGACTCGATCGATCTGCTCGTCGACCTGCGAGCCGAACACGAGGGCGGCGACACCCACGCCGGGCTGAACGCCTTCACCGGCACCGTCGTCGACACGTTCGACGCCGGCATCGTCGAGCCGGCCCACGCCAAAGAACAGGCGATCTCGTCTGCCACCGAGGCCGCCAACCTCGTACTGAAGATCGACGATATCATCGCCGCCGGTGATCTGTCGACCGCTGGTGATGACGACGAGGGCGGTGCCCCCGGTGGCATGGGTGGAATGGGCGGCATGGGTGGTATGGGCGGTGCGATGTAACAGTCAGGACACTGACTTTCACACCGCCATTCGGTGGTGCTCGGTAAAATCGATCTGTCCATCTACCACTAACTGACTCACACCCGCTGTTGACACGTCGAACCGTACGATTGTTCGTCCAACTCTGCTGTTAGGAACTCGCTACCGTTAGTAGCAACTTCCTACGGTAGCCAAACGGTTCACTGAACGGCACCCAACTGGTTAATATCGCGGGGTCGAACCGGTCGACATGCACACGCTGTTGCTCGATAGCGACGACGTCCGGGCGAACGCGCCGATGGAGAGACTGATTCCAGCGATCGACGCCGCTTTCGGGGCCTACCAGCGCGGCGACGCCCAAATGCCGCCGAAATCGTACATCGATCTGCCCGAATACAACGGTGACTTCCGGTCGATGCCAGCGTATCTTCGCGTTCGTAGCGAGTCGAAAGACGGGAACGGGGGCTGGGATGCGGCGGGCGTCAAATGGGTGAACGTCCACACCGACAATGCTGATAAGTACGATTTACCGACTGTTCTCGGGACGATGATCTACTCGGATCCGAAAACCGCCTTTCCGTTGGCGATTCTGGACGGCCGCGAGCTGACGATGCTCCGAACCGGGGCGGCCGCCGCCGTCGCCACTGACCATCTGGCTATCCCCGACGCCAGTTCGCTCGGTATTATCGGGGCCGGTGTCCAGTCCTACACGCAGCTCGAAGCGATCGCCGAGATCCGACCGATCGAGGAGGTCGTGATCTCCGACGTCGACGCCGAGCGCGCGGCCGCGTTCATCGAGCGGTTCGAAGATCGCTTCGCGATCCGGGCGGGATCGATTGCGGAGGCTGCGAGTTGTGACGTGCTATCGACGGTGACGCCGGTCGAATCACCGATCGTCGACCGCGTCGACGTGAGCGATCAGACCCACATCAATGCCATCGGCGCGGACGCCGCCGGCAAACACGAACTCGCCGACGAGATCCTTTTCGATGCGAAACTCGTGATCGACGACTACGAACAGACGACTCATTCGGGTGAGATCAACGTCCCCTACAACGAGGGGACGCTCACCGACGAGGACATCTACGGCTCACTCGGCGAGATCGTTGTCGGCGAGAAGGTGGGTCGGACGGTCGACGACGGGATTTCCGTCTTCGATTCAACCGGACTGGCGATTCAGGACGTCGCGGCCGCCCACGTCGTGTACACTGCGGCCGAAGAACGCGACAATGGGACCCCGTTCGATCTGCTCGGACTGGCCGACTGACGGCCGTGGCCTTGGTTATTCTCCTACTGTTTTCCCCGCACCGCAGACCGAACTGCTTGGACCGCCTTCGCCCCGAAAACCAGGACGACGAAAAGGGGAATCAGCGGGAACAAGAGGGTAAACACGCCGAGAAAGACAACCCAGCCGATGAGGTCCATTCCCGTATCGTCGTGGCTTCGGTAGCCCGGTGTCACCGTTCTGTAGGCCGATTCAAGCACTCCAGGGTCGGACTGTGCGCTGCTCATACCGCACTGTAGGCACCGACATCGGATAAATCGTCTGTCAGTTGTGGTGGCGAACTGCTTGATGCGAGCAGACCTACTCGATGTGGATTGCCGGCCGGAACGGGACGGCCTTTGCGGCACGGTCGGCGGGATCGTCGATCTCCTCGTCGTCCTCGGCGTAGACGACGACCTCGGCGTCGAACTCCCGTTCGAGGAAGCCAACCGCCGTCTCGTAGGTCGACACCTCGTCGACGGCATCCATCGCCGCCAGTACGTCGTCGTCGAGACTCCGGACGAGTTCGACGAGATCCTGCACCAGTTGGTTGACCTCGTTGCCGCGCTCGCGCAGGTCGGGGTCCTGCATGACCTCACCCATGACCTGGCCGACGTTGGTACCCGTCTCGCGAACGGTCTCGAACACCGACCGCTTCCAGTCGGCGGCGACGTAGACGCGAATGGTATCGGGGTCCTGTTCGGTGACGTTGAGAATGTCCTGAACGTCGTCTGTGAGCCGTTCGATCTGTCGTTCTTCGGTCTCGGTGACTGTCGACTCCCATTCGGTATCGACCTGCGGCCACGGCGCGTCTTCGGCAGGCGTTCCGGTGAGCTGTTCGTGTAGTTCGTTCGTCATAAACGGGACGAACGGAGCCAGCAGTCGGAGCCGAGTTTCGAGAACATGCCGGAGCATCCACTGGGCGGCCGGCCGGTCGAGATCGGTCCGTCGACGGTACCATTTGAGGTGCTCGTCAAAGCCGTAAAAGGCCGCCTGCGAGGCCGTCCGGGTTTCGGAGTTGTCGAGCGCGCTGGTGACCTCGTTGATCGTGGTCTGGAGTTTCGACAGCAGCCAACGGTCGATGTGTTCGAGATCACTCGCTGGGTCGACGTCGGGTTCGTCGTTCTCGATCAGCTGTTGGGCACGGTTCCAAAACCGAGTGAGCTGCTTTTCGACACCTGCTACCTGGTCGTCTCGCCAGTCGTAGTCCTGCCACGGCTCGGCCGAGTTGAGCAGGAAGAATCGGACGGTGTCGGCGCCGTACTTCTCGATTGCCTTCCCGGGCAGCACGACGTGGCCTTTCGACGACGACATTTTCTCACCCTCAAGCAAACCCATACCCATGATGGTGATCCCCTCGGGCCACTGGGCCTCGTCGAACAGCTCGGCGTGGTGGAACAGATAGAACGTGAGGTGGTTCGAGATGAGGTCGTTGGCCGAAAACCGGACGCTGACGGGATACCAGTACTGCCACTCTGCACGCAGGTCGAGCGCGCGTTCGTCGACCTCGCCGTCGACCGCCTGCTCGCCGTAAAACAGCGCGTCGAAAAAGTCCCGGTCGAGATCTTCGGTCGGGATCTCGTCGAGTCGGTGAGCGATGGTGTAGTAGGCCATATAAATAGTCGAGTCGCTCAGCGGCTCGATAACGAAGCTATCGTCCCACGGTAGGCGAGTACCGAGTCCGTAGTTACGGATGCAGGGCCACTCGTTGAGCCAGTCGATGGTGTGGTCGTACTCCCCGCGAGTATTGTTGGGGATGGTGTCCATCTGCTCGACGACGAGTTTGGCTGCCTGCTTCCAGTCGGCGTCGTTGTACGTGAGGAACCAGGTGTCCTGGTAGGCGACAACTACTTTCCCGCCTGCTCGCGAGATGACGGGCTCGGGGAAGTCGTACATCTCGCCATACGCGCCTTGCTCGCGGTAGGCGGCGGCTAACTCGTCGCGAACGTCCTCGATGAGTTCGCCACTGAACTCGCCGTACCCCTCGTGGAGCCGACCCGTGTGGAACTCCGCGTTGTAGACGTCCTGGGTAACTTCCTTGAGATCGGGGTCGTTGCTGCTGGTGATGCCAGCCGACTCGACGGCCTCTTTGGCCGGAATCTCGCCGTAGCCGTCGACGTCCAGAATAGGGACCGGTTCGATCCGGTCGACTTCATCGGGATCGATGCCGTACTCTTGAAGCCGGTCAGCGTCGGCTTTCGCCTCTTGGAGCGCGAGGTAGTCGTCGGGGCTGTGGGCCGGCACCGACATGACGATTCCCGTCGCACTGTCGCTGTCGACGAAGTCGGCGGGCAGGACGATGACCTCGTCGCCCGTCACGGGGTTGGTGACGTGCTCGCCAACGAATTCGGTGCCCTGGAACTCGCGGAGAATCTCGACAGTGTGGTCTTGGAGTTCGAGTTTTTCGGCGGCCTCAGTCGAGATAATCCACATCTCACCGTCGACGCTGGCCTCGACGTAGGTCGACTCGGGGTTGATGTAGGCGTTGGTGACCCCGCGGACGGTTTCGGGCCGGAGCGTCGCCATCGGGATAACGGTCTCACCGGTCGTGAATTTGACGAGTGTGTACTCCTGGTACTCGACGTCTTCTCCTTCTAAGAGGTCGTGAGTCGTCACCGGATTTTTCTGCTCGGTGCAGAACTTGACGGGGTGGAGGCCCTTTTCGAGTCGACCGCGTTCGTACAGGGTCTCGTACTGCCAGGTGATGAACTTCGAGTAGCGCTCGTCGTTGGTCGTGAACTCCCGTCGCCAGTCGATAGACAGCCCGAGCGACTGCATCCCCGTTTTGTAGTGCTCCTCGATGAAGTGCCGGGCGTAGCCCATCGGCGTTTCGAGATCGGCGAGCACGTCGTCGGAAACGTTGTACGTCTCTTGAAGCACCGAGAGCTGTTTTTCCTCGCGCTTTTCGAGCCGTTCGACCGCACCGATAATCGGCGTGCCGGTGACGTGCCAGCCCATCGGAAACAGGACGTCGTCGCCCTGTTGTCGACGGTAGCGCGCGTAGACGTCCGGAACGGTGTACGTTCGGGCGTGACCGATGTGCATTCCGCCGCTGGGGTACGGATACGGAACCGTAATAAACGTCGTTTCGGCGTCGTCGGGCTCGACACCCGAGGTCTGATCGGCTTCGTACCGTTCCTCGGTAGCCCACCGCTCCCGCCAGTCGGCTTCGAGTTCCTGCGGGTTGTATTCCATACGGGTCTCTCTGTGTGTCGGGCCTAAAATAGCATCTATACCCGACCGCCTCGCGTTCGACCTCCAAAGACGAACGACGCGTCGGGGCCAGAACTCACTCGATCTCGATCCGTCGACCGTCTTCGATGGCGACCGTCGATTCCTTTGGGAACCGCGCGGTGAGCACGCCGTTGTGGTAGGTGGCCGTGGCGCTGTCTTCCTCGACGGCCTCGGGGAGCCTCAGTGTCCGTTGGATCGACGCAGTCCGGCGTTCGCGGTGGAGATACGAGCCGTCGTCGGCCGTCTCGTCGGTTTCCTGGTGGTGTTCGGCGGTGATCGTCACCATCGACTCGTCGACCGTGAGGTCGATGTCTTCGCGGTCGAACCCCGGTAGGTCGGCTGTCAGGACGAACTCATCGTTCTCACTGGCGACGTCGACGGCCATCTCACCGGTGGTCCGTGTGGGTGTCATCGAGTCGAACCCCCAGCCGAGGCGGCCGAAGAACTGGTCGAGCTCGTCGAACGGAGTGTATGGACGTCTCATTGTGTCTTTCACCATCCAACATATATGCTCGCTGAAGGCTTAAAGCACGCTGGAGCCGTGATAGCAGTCGACAACTACTCGATTAATAAATGGTGACGGCCGCTATTCGACGTCGATCTGGTAGCCACCGACGTCTTCGGGTTCGAGTTTCGGCAGCGTGACCGTCAACACGCCGTTGTTGTAGGTGGCCGACGCCCCTTCGGCGTCGACTTCAACTGGCAGCGGGAGCTGTCGGCGAACCGACTCGCGGCGTCGCTCCTGGCGGTGGTACTGGGCGTTTTCCTCACGATCGCTCTGTTCGTACTCCGCGCTGATCGTGAGCGTCTCCCGGTCGACTCGCAGGTCGATGTCCTCTTGGGAGAAGCCAGGCAGGTCGACGCTGACGACCAGCTGATCGCCCTGGTCGGCGACGTCCGCGGTCACGTCCGAGAGCATGGGCCCGCCCTCGAACGTCCGGCTCAGGTCGCCGAACTGCTGGTTCATTCGTTCGATCAGTTCGTCGAGTTCGCGGAACGGGTTGGGTCGTCCAGCCATGGCTGTGAGATGGGCCTTGTCCGACATGAATATTGTCGACGTGAGACCGACGGGAATCCTGAAACTCAGTAGAGAACGTGTTCGGTATCGTATGAACCGAGGTTCCGAACCCACCCGTTGTCGACGATTTCGTCGATCTCGTCGAGCGCCTCCTGAACACGGCTCTCGTAGACACCGGCCTCGATATCGAAGTGGAACAGGTAGTCACCGAGTCGGGTGCCGCTGGGTCGGGATTCGACCCGCGAGAGGTTGATATCACGGCTCGCAAACGCTTCGAGCAGTTCGAGCAACAGGCCCGGATAGTTGACGTTCGGGTAGACGACCAGTGAGGTTTTGCCTCCGGCATCGGATCGCTCGTCGATCGGGGCGATAAGGAAGAATCGCGTGGCGTTCGAATCTTGGTCCTGAATGTCCTCGGCCAGCACCTCGAGTTCGATGCCGTTGGTGGCGTTCGACGGGTGGCCGATAGCGGCGATCGAGGGGGTCTCGCGGGCCTGCTGGACCCCACGTGCGGTGCTGGCGACGGCCTCCTGTGTCGCTTCGGGGTAGTGCTCCTGCAGATAGGTTCGACACTGCGCGAGCGCCTGCGAGTGGCTGGCGACCGTTTCAAAGTTGGGGGATTGGGCGAGTAGGGCGTGCCTAATCGGCGTTATAATCTCGCTAATGACGGCGACATCCCGGTCGGCAAGCGCATCGAGTGTCTCGGTGACGCTACCCTCGATGCTGTTTTCGATCGGAACGACGCCGCGTTCGAACTCTCCGTCGGCGACCGCTTCGACGATGGCGGTCACCGACTCGCGAAAGGAGACGTCGTCTGCGACGGCGCTGGCGGCACGGTGTGAGTAGGTCCCGGCGGGACCCAGCGTTACGGCGTCCATTGGCCGTTTTTAGTCAACTAGTATGAAAAGGTCGTCGGCATTAACAGTATTACTCGGCTCTGCACGTTTATAAACTCCCTTCAGAATGGAGAAAGAGGTGGTCGATTTTTTCCATCAATCCGTCGAGGTCACGGTCTGGCTGATCGCGCACCCACGAGAACATATTGTAAATCGCCTC